>JAJYDD010000110.1 GCA_021777795.1 Pseudomonadota bacterium
CGAAGCGCCGGCGGCGCTGAAGCAAGCGGAGGCCGATGCGCCAAGCCCCGCATTGCCGACCAAGCTTTCGCCGCCCAAGACCGCGACCCGGGTTATCGCCAAGCCTGTCGATGCCGCGCCGAAGAAGCCGAAGCCCGAAGCCGAAGCGAAAACCGACGACGCCGAGCCGGCGGCGCCCTCCGGCGGCGGCTATGCCGTGCAATTCGCCGCCCCGCACAGCGAGAGCGACGCCAAGGCGCTCATCAAGCGCTTCCAGAGCCGTTTCGCCGACGCCATCGGCGGCGCGCAATTCGTCGTCCGCAAGGCCGAGCGCCACGGCGAGACGCTTTATCGCGTGCGCACGGTGGGCCTCAGCAAGGCTGACGCCAAAGCCATGTGCGCCAAGGTGAAAGCCGACGGCGGCGACTGCTATTACGCCAAAGACTGATGCGCGCCTTCGTCAGCGGTTGCCAGGGGTTCAGGCTCAGCCAAGAGGAGCGCGCCTTCCTGCGCGAGGCCGACCCTTGGGGCCTCATCCTGTTCAAGCGCAACGTCGAGAGCCGCGAGCAGTTGCGCGCGCTGACGAGCGAATTTCGCGCCCTGGTCGGGCGCGACGCGCCGGTGCTGATCGACCAGGAGGGCGGGCGGGTGCAGCGCCTCGCGCCTCCCCTCTGGGCCGCCTATCCCGCCGCCGCCCGCTTCGACGCCGAACTTGGCCGCGAGCGCGCCGAGGCGGCGGTGCGGCTGACCATGCGCCTCATCGCCCATGATCTCCGCGATGTTGGAATCAACGTCGATTGCGCCCCGGTGCTCGACGTCGCCGACGAGGCGACGCACGCCGTCATCGGCTCGCGCGCCTATGGCCGCGATCCCGCGCGCGTGGCGGCGCTGGCTCGGGCGGCGATGGCGGGGCTGCTGGCGGGCGGCGTCGCGCCTGTCGTCAAGCACATTCCTGGCCACGGTCGCGCCCGCGCCGACAGCCATCTCGAACTGCCGGTCGTCGAGGCGAGCCGGGCCGAACTGGAGCGCGATTTCGCGCCGTTCCGGGCGCTGAAAGATGCGCCGGCGGCGATGACGGCGCATGTCGTCTATACCGCGCTCGACCGCGAGCGCCCCGCCACCACTTCGCCGAAGGTTCTCAGCCAGATCGTGCGCGCCGACATCGGCTTCGACGGGTTGCTCATCAGCGACGATCTCTCGATGAAGGCGCTCGGCGGCCCCTTCGAGGAGCGCACGCGCGCGGTGTTCGCCGCCGGGGTGGACATCGCGCTGCATTGCAACGGCGATCTCGCCGAAGGCCGCCCGGTCGCAGAAGCCACGCCGCCGCTCGAAGGCCGGGCGCTGGCGCGGGCGGAGGCGCTGCTGGCGGCGCCGCGCATCGAAGATTTCGATGTTGCGGAAGGCCGCGCGCGGCTGGCGGAGATGTTTGCGGCCTAAAACTCGATTTCCAGCCGCAGCTTGGCCTGCGAGCGGGTGAAATCGGCGAGGTCGAAGGGGCCGGGCTGGCCGCGCGCGAGGCCGGCCACCTGCTCGGTCCAGGCGCCGGAAAGGTCCACCTTGTCGGTGATCTGGTAGTGGAACGTCGGCCCCAGGAATAGCGCCGAGCCTTGCCACGAACCCGCCGCCAGCCCGTCATAGACATTCAGCGCGTCGGCCTCGCCGCCGATCATCGCCGCCGGCGTCAAGCGATAGGACAGCCCGGCGCTGGCGGTCAGCGTCGTCAGTTGCGTCCACGCGGCGCCATTGAGGCGCTGGTATTCCGGCGCATAGGTGAGGTTGAGCGCGGCATAGAGCCGGCGCGCGATCGGCTGCGCCTCCAGGATGAACAGCAGTGGCAGTTGATAATCCTGCCCGCGCGCGCCGCCCTCGAACATTTGCGCCCATTGCGGCGTCGCGGTGATGGTCGCTTGTAGGCCCCAGGGGCCGGAGCGCGGCCACAGGAGATAGCGCCATTCGTTCGACAGCGCGGCGAAATCGACCCCGGAATAATTCGCCACGCCGGGAACGTCGCGGATCGACTGGCCGTAGAAATGCGCACCGTATTCCAGGCCGAGACGCGGCGCGGGCACGATCTCGTAGATCGCCTCTTGTTCGACAAAGGCGTAGCGGCCGAAGTTCTTGAACAGCGAGCCCGTGGTCTCCAGTTCAATCGAGCGGTCGCCTACGTCGCCGACATCCGAGCCTTCCAGCGCGCCGAACAGGTTCTTGGTGTCGAGCCGATAGAAGGGGTCGCCGGCGTTCGGCGCGTCGTCGTCGGCGCGGGCGGCGCCGGCGAGTGTCGCCACGGCCGCCAGGACCAACCCCAAAGTCTTGACGCCCATGATCCCTCCCCGCGGAGAGCATAAAGCGCGAGGCGCGAAATGGGCGGGAATTTATCCCCCCTCAGCGCAGCGCATAGGCGTCGTAGACCACCGCGTCGGCGCGGCGGATCGCGCTGCCGACCCCGATGATGTGGTTGAGCCAGCCGTAGCGCGCCGAGGCGGTCTCGAACTGCATCGTGACGCGGAAATAATAGCGCGCGGGATCGACGGCCTCGCCGCGCGCCAGCGCCGCAATCACTTCGGCCGGCCCGTGGCGAAAACCCTGCGTGCGCAGATAGGCCAGCGCGCCGTCGTCGAGCTTAAGCAGATAGCGTGTGTCGATGAGCGCGACGCCGTCAGCGGTGACAACCTGCCAATCCGCGCCATTGTCGAGAATGTCGCCGTTGATGAGCGGCCCGAAGAACCGCCCGCCGGTGATCGGGATGATGCGCCGCCGCCCGAGCCCCGAGGTTTCCCCCAGTTCCCAAGGCGGGGCGGAGAGCGCGACCTCGAAGCGGGCCATGAGTTCGAGGCGCGGCGCAGTGGGCTCGGTCACGCGGGCTAGACCCCCTTGAAGCCGGCCGAATTGCCGAGCGCGACATCATAGGCGCTCATATGCTGGCCGTTCAACATCGCCCACACGGTCGTCGCGCCTGAAGTCGTGTTCTGCCAGACGATGTCCGATGTGCCCGTGCCGAAATAATCCCCGGTCGCGACCACATTGGCGCCGCTCACCGCGCCAAGATTGGCGCCAGAATGGAAAACGCCGTTCGCCATCAACCATTCTACTACGTCATGGCTGGCGTTGTTGCGCCAGAGCAGGTCCGTCGCTCCGTCGCCGTTGAAATCGCCGCTGCCAATCAGCGTCCAACCCGCGACATTGCCGAGATCGTGGGAGGCGACCACGGCGTCCTTGGACATCATCCAGTCCGTCACTTCGCCGGCGCCGTTCTCCAAAAGCACGTCGCTCGCGCCATTGGCGCTGAAATCGCCGGCCCCGATGACCTTCCAGCCCGATGGGAGGCCGAGATAGGCGCCCGAGCTGAACTGCCCGTTCCGCATATTCCAGATATAGATCGCGTCCGTCGCGGCGTTCTGCCAGAGGATGTCGGAGGTGTTGGCGCCGTCGAAACGGCCTATGGTGGCGTTCCAGCCGGCTACATTGCCGAGGTCATAGCCGCGTGACAGTTTTCCGTTGCTCATCAGCCAGGTCCAGGCCTCGCCCGTGGTCGGGTTCGTCCACAACAGGTCGGTCGTTCCGTCGCCGTTGAAATCGCCGGCGCCGGCGATCTGAAAGTTGGACACGACCCCCAAATAGGCCCCGCCCGAAATGGCGCCGTTGTTGAACTGCCATTCCCAAAGCGCGCCGCTGGTCTCGCCACGCCAGATGATGTCGCTCGTCCCCTTGCCCTCGAAATCGTCGGTCTGCGCCACGCGCTGAAAGCCGAGCGCGTTGAGTTGACGCAGATCGACCTGGCCGAAATCGTTGGCGACGCCGATATAGCTGAGCGCCAGATTGGCGTCGTCGGCGACGCTCGGCGCCCAATCGGCGGGATCCTGGTTGGTCGAGTCGAAATTGGCGAGATTTGTCGCGCCGCCATCGAGCGAGAAATAGGCGGGCGAGCCGGTCACATTCGTCTGCAACTGGCCGGCGGCGGCATAGCGGAAGCGGTCGAGCAGGCTGTCGTATCCTGTGCCGAGCATCGAGACGCGCCCCAGCGCGTGGGTGATCTCGTGCAGCGCCACGCCGATGAAATCCCAGCCATTGCCGTTGGCGCGATTCAACGGGTTGAAATCGTAGGCGACGCCACCGCCGCCGTTGACCTGGAAGCCGACCGAGCCGTCGAGCGCCGAGTTGTTGGCCGCCAGTTGCCCCAGGGCCTTCTCCTCGGCCGGCGATACGTCGATCTGGCCGCCCGAGGCCGACGTGGCGAGCAACTCCGAACAGGCGCTCTGCTGGTCGGGCGAGGTGATGTGGGTGGAATATGTCTGGAGCGTCTGCGCATAGGACCACAAGGCGTCGTCCACCGAGCCGCCCTCGGCGCCTGACGTCACCGCGTAGGATTGGCCATATTGGGTGATTTCGCCGTAACCCACCTCGATGTTGACGGTGATCGGGTTGGCGAACAGATGGTCGATGTAGGACGCCGCGACGTTGAGCGCCTCCACCATGCCGGCAGGCAGCGACGACTGCGCCTGATCGTAGGTGAATTGGATCTTCATCCCGCTCTCCGTTGGCCGGGGCTGTGGCGATTGCTAACCTAGTCAGGGGCGGATATAGCGCGACGATACGAAAGAAAGCTTACGCCGGCCCGTTTCGGCGAGTGAGCCAGGAGTTAACATGATCGACGTGACCTTCCCCGACGGCGCCTCGCGCGCCTATGCGCCCGGCGTCACGGGCGCCGAAATCGCCAAATCCATATCCCCGTCTTTAGCCAAGCGCACCGTGGCCATGACGGTTGATGGGACCTTGAGCGATCTCGCCGACCCCATCGACCGCGACGCCCGCATCGAGTTCGTCTCGCGCGACGATCCGCGCGCGCTGGAGTTGATCCGCCACGACGCCGCGCATGTGCTGGCGGAAGCCGTGCAATCGCTGTGGCCGGGCACGCAAGTCACCATCGGCCCGGTGATCGAGAACGGCTTCTATTACGATTTCTTCCGCAACGAGCCGTTCACGCCCGAGGATTTCCCCGCGATTGAAAAGAAGATGCGCGAGATCATCGCGCGCGATAAACCGTTCACCCGCACCAGTGTCTCGCGCGAAGCGGCCAAGGATCTGTTCGAGCGCAAGGGCGAGGCGTTCAAGGTCGAACTGATCGACGCCATTCCCGCCGATCAGGACATCAAGCTTTACGCGCAGGGCGATTGGTTCGACCTCTGCCGCGGCCCGCATATGACGTCCACCGGCAAGATCGGCGACGCCTTCAAGCTGATGAAGGTCGCCGGCGCCTATTGGCGCGGCGATTCCAACCGGCCAATGCTGAGCCGCATCTACGCCACCGCCTTCGCCAAGAAGGACGACCTCGACGCCTATCTGCACCAGTTGGAGGAGGCCGAGAAGCGCGACCACCGCCGCCTCGCCCGCGAGATGGACCTGTTCCATTTCCAGGAGGAGGGGCCAGGCTCGGTGTTCTGGCACCCCAAAGGCTGGACCCTGTTTCAGACCCTCATCGCCTATATGCGCCGGCGCCTCGCGGCGGATTATCAAGAAGTGAGCGCGCCACAGGTGCTCGACAAGCATCTGTGGGAGGTCTCCGGCCATTGGGGCTGGTATCGCGAAAACATGTTCATGGCGCGGCCCGCCGGCGAGGAGGCCGAGACCGAGGACGAGCGCATCTATGCGCTCAAACCCATGAACTGCCCCGGCCATATCCAGATCTTCAAGAACGGCCTGCGCTCCTATCGCGAGCTTCCCTTGCGTCTGGCCGAGTTCGGCGTCGTGCATCGCTACGAGCCCTCGGGCGCATTGCATGGCGTGATGCGCGTGCGCGCCTTCACCCAGGACGACGCGCATATCTTCTGCACCGAGGACCAGCTTGCGGCCGAGTGTCACAAGATCAACGAGCTGATCCTCTCCGTCTATCAGGATTTCGGCTTCGACCGCATCGTGGTGAAACTCTCGACGCGGCCGGAAAAGCGCGTCGGCGCGGATGAACTGTGGGATCACGCCGAAGGCGTGATGATGCGGGTGCTGGAGGAGATCAAGCAAAATCACGGCGACATCGTCACCACGGCGATCAACCCGGGCGAGGGCGCGTTCTACGGGCCGAAGTTCGAATATGTGCTGCGCGACGCCATCGGCCGCGATTGGCAATGCGGCACCACGCAGGTCGATTTCAACCTGCCGGAACGCTTCGGCGCCTTCTACATCGCCCCCGATTCGTCGAAGACGACGCCGGTGATGATTCACCGCGCGATCTGCGGCTCGATGGAGCGCTTCACCGGGATTCTTATCGAGAATTACGCCGGCCATTTCCCGCTTTGGCTGGCGCCCGTGCAGATCGTCATTTGCACGATCACCCAGGACGGCGACGATTACGCGCTGGAATTCGCCGCCGCCGCGCGCAAGGCGGGCTTGCGCGTGCAGACCGATCTCACCAACGAGAAGATCAGCTACAAGGTGCGCGAACACTCGCTGACCAAGACGCCCGTCATCGTCGCCCTCGGCAAGCGCGAGGCCGCCGAGCGCACCGTCTCGCTGCGCCGGCTCGGCTCTAACGCGCAGACGTCGCTCGGCTTCGAAGCGGCGATCGCCAGCCTCGTCGATGAGGCGACGCCGCCCGACATCCGGCGCGGCGCGGCGTAAGCGCGCGCCGTCATCTAAGCGCCCTCAAGGCCGCTTAGCTTGCACGGCCCGTGGATCGGAGCGCACGCATGGCCTCCCTGATACCCTATGAGCCGCTCAATCGGCTTAAGCCGGCCGCCGACGATCTCTGGATCGTCGACGGGCCCGAGGTGGCGATGCGCTATTTCGGCCTGCGGCTTCCCTTCACCACGCGGATGACCGTCGTTCGACTGTCTGACGGCCGGCTGTGGCTGCATTCGCCGACCGAACCCGCGCCGGAACTGACCGCCGCGCTCGACGCGCTGGGCCCCGTCGCCTTCCTCGTTTCGCCCAACCGGCTGCACACGACCTGGCTCGCCGCCTGGCGCAAGCTCTATCCGCTTGCGGTTACAGCCGGAATCGCCGCCGAGGCCGCCTGGAGCGGTGCACGGCTGGACTTCGCGCTCGATCTCGCCGGCGCCGGCCCGTTCCCCTGGGCGCCCGATATCGAGCATCTCGTCGCGCCGGGAAACACGTTCAGCGAGGCGGATTTTTTTCATCATCCCTCGCGAACGCTGATCCTCACCGACCTCATCGAGAATTTCGAGCTGCGCCGGGTCTCGTCCCGGTGGCTGCGGCTGCTGTTGCGGGTGACGGGGCCGCTCGATCCCCACGGCACGGCGCCGCCGGATATGCGTTATTCGTTTCGCGGGCATCTTCCGGCGCTTCGCGACGCGCTCGCCCGGATGCGCGCCTGGGGACCGGAGCGTATCGTGATTGCGCACGGCCGATGGTACGAAACCGACGCACGCCGCGAACTCGACCGCGCCTTCGGCTGGGTCGAGAAGGGCGCCTAGTGCAGGAGATCGCGTATGCACATCACGCTCAACGACGGCCGCCCCATCCCCCAACTCGGCCTCGGCCTCTGGCAGACGCCGGCGGCGACTGCGGCGGATATCGTCGCAGCGGCGTTGCAGACCGGCTATCGCCATCTCGACACGGCGGCGATCTATGGCAACGAGGCCGGCGTCGGCCTCGGGCTGGTCAATTCGGGCGTGAAGCGTGAGGAGGTCTTCGTCACCACCAAGCTGTGGAACGACGCGCAGGGCTTCGATTCCACGTTGCGCGCCGCCCATGAAAGCCTGCGCACGCTGCGGCTCGATTATGTCGATCTCTATCTCGTGCATTGGCCGGCGCCGCGACGCGGGCTCTACGTCGAAAGCTGGCGCGCGCTGATCCGCCTGCGCGAGGAGGGGCTGGCGAAATCCATCGGCGTCTCGAATTTCGCCGTCGCGCATCTGGAGCGCATCATCGGCGAGACTGGCGTCACGCCGGCGCTCAACCAAATCGAATTGCATCCGCGCTTCCAGCAGCGGGAGT
This sequence comes from Pseudomonadota bacterium, assembly GCA_021777795.1. Taxonomy (GTDB): domain Bacteria; phylum Pseudomonadota; class Alphaproteobacteria; order Rhizobiales; family Beijerinckiaceae; genus Roseiarcus. Next base: position 7,927 of record JAJYDD010000110.1, read on the forward strand.
TGCGGGTTTTCCATGCCGCCCAAGGCATCGCCACCGAATCCTGGGCGCCGCTCGGGCGCGCGCGCGTTCTCGACGATCCCGTCATCCGCAAGCTCGCCGCAAAGCACGGCCGCACCTCGGCGCAAATCGTCATCCGCTGGCATCTCGACGAGGGGTTGATCGCCATTCCCAAGACAGCGCGGCGCGAGCGCCTGGCCGAGAATTTCGATGTCTTCGGCTTCACGCTCGACGCGGAGGACCGCGCCGCCATCGCCGCGCTCGACCGCGCCGAAGGGCGCATCGGCCCGGATCCGGCGACGGCGGCGTTCTGATGCGCGAAGTCGTCTTCGACATCGGCAACGTGCTGCTGCGTTGGGATCCGCGCAATCTCTACGGCCGCGTCTTCGCCGACGAGGGGGCCCGCGAGAGCTTTCTCGCCGGCCCCCTCGCCATGTCCTTCGTGACGGAGACGGACGTCGCGCCGAGCTTTGCGGCCGCCATCGAGGCGCGCGCGTCGGCTTTCCCCGAGCACGCCGAAGCCTTGCGGCTGTTCGACGCGCGCTGGATGGAGACGCTTGGCGGCCCCATCGCTGAGAATGTCGCGCTGCTGCATCGGCTCAAGGCGGCCGGCGCGCGCACGCACGCGCTGAGCAATTTCGCGCATGAGAAATTCGCGCTCGCCGCCGACGCCTTTCCCTTTCTGCGGGCCTTCGACGTCGCCGTCATTTCCGGCCATGAGGGCGTCGCAAAGCCGGATCGGCGCATCTTTGAGATTCTTGTCGAGCGCACCGGCCGCGCGCCGCAGGAACTGCTGTTCGTCGATGATTCCGCCAAGAACGTCGAGGCCGCGCGCGCATTCGGCATCGAGGCGATCCTCTATGCGCCGGGCGTCGATCTCGCCCGCGAATTCGCCGAGCGCGGCCTCATCGCCGCTTGAGCCCCGTCAAGCTCCTGTCGGCGTCCGCGGTTAGATAGGCGTCGAACCGGAGACATGCGCCGATGGAGCGTCTGGAGAACCATGCCTTCGCCGAGATCGCCGTCGGCGACCGCTATGTCGCGACCCATACGCTGGGGATCGCCGATGTCGAGCGCATCGCGGCGGCGGCGGGCGGCTTCGATGCGGCGGCGGTTGAGATCGGGCTTGCCAGCGCCAACGGTTTCGTCGATGCGGCGGCGCGGCTGGGCTGGGCGGCCTCATGGCTCGGCGGCGTCGTCGGCGCGCGCTTTCCCGGCATCGGCGCGCGGCCGCTGACGGCCAGGATAGAGACGCTGGCCGCGCCGCAGCCGGGCGAGACGATGACGCTGGCGCTCATCGTGCGCGAGAAACACGAGGCCGGGCGCCGCCTTATCGTCGAGGCGCGCGCCACCAGCGCGCGCGGCGATCTCTGCATGAGCGCGACGCTGGATCTGGTCGCGCCCTTGGAGAAGGCCGGCTTCGGCGCGACGCCCGCAAAACCCGCGCCGCACGAGAAGGGCGCGCGCGGTCGCCGCCTGCTCGATATGGCGCGCCGCTTGCCGGCATTGCGCACCGCCGTCGTCCATCCCGTTGATGAAGCGTCGCTGAGGGGCGCGGTGGAGGCTCAGGCGCAGGGGCTCATCGAGGCCGTGCTGGTGGGGCCGGAGGCGAAAATCCGCCGCGCCGCCGAGGTCGCCGGGATCGACGCCGCCGGGCTCAACATCGTCGCCGTCGAACACAGCCACGCGGCGGCGGAGATGGCGGCGTCGATGGCGCGCGACGGCAAGGTCGAAGCGCTCATGAAAGGCGCCCTGCATACCGACGAACTCATGCACGCGGTCGTGCGTCCGGAGGCGGGCTTGCGCACCGAGCGCCGCCTCAGCCACGTCTTCGCCGTCGATGCGCCGAATTATGCGCGCTCATTGTTCATCACCGACGCCGCCATCAATATTTATCCGACGCTGATGGAGAAGCGCGACATCGTGCAGAACGCCATCGACCTCGTGCGCGCGCTCGGGATTATCGTCCCGCATGTGGCGATCCTGTCGGCGGTGGAGACGGTGTCGCCCGATATCCGCTCGACGCTCGACGCGGCGGCGCTGTGCAAGATGGCCGATCGCGGCCAGATCACAGGCGCCAAGCTCGACGGCCCGCTCGCCTTCGACAACGCGGTGTCGCTGGAGGCGGCGCGGACCAAGGGAATCGTGTCGGAGGTGGCGGGCCGCGCCGACATTCTCGTCGCGCCCGATCTCGAAGCCGGCAACATGATCGCCAAGCAGCTCGAATATCTCGCCGACGCGGAACTCGCCGGCATCGTGCTCGGCGCGCGCGTGCCGATCATGCTGACCAGCCGCGCCGACGGGGTGAGGGCGAGGCTGGGTTCCTGCGCGCTGGCGCTGTTGATGAAGCGGGCGGGCTGAGGAGGCAGCCGCCAAGCCAAAACGCCCCATCCCAGCGTTGTCTCCGGATTGCCCGGCGTCAAGTCGATTCTCTGCTCGAATCGCTTCGGCCTTGCTGGAGTATCCGTAGCTATTTCACATTCGACTTGGCTGTGGTCCATTAACGCCGCGCCAACTCGATATTGAGGTCTTTCTGGATGTAGATTTCCAGATAACCCGGAAGAAACCCCGCCAACGCCATCTGGTCAAATGGGTGAGTGTAACGCTCATCCTTCCTTTCGGTGAGAAATACGATTCTCCAGAGATTGTGCGGATTATGCTCCGGGCCACCGGCCGCGTGTTCG
>JAJYDD010000111.1 GCA_021777795.1 Pseudomonadota bacterium
CAAGGCCGTGTGGAGCCTCGACAACCGCACCGCCGGCTTTCGTCTGTGCGGCGAAGGCGCCAAGGCGGCGCGCATCGAGTGTCGCATCGGCGGCGCCGACCTCAACCCCTATCTCGCCTTCGCCGCCCTGATCGCGGCCGGGCTTGCGGGTGTCGAGCAAGAGCTGGAGTTGGAACCGCCGTTCATCGGCGACGCCTATCGCGCGGATTTACGGGAGATACCGCGCACGCTGCGGGCGGCGACGGAAACGCTGCGCGGCTCCGCGATGCTGCGCGCGGCGCTCGGCGAGGCGGTGGTCGACCATTACGTCCACGCCGCCGAATGGGAGCAGGCGGAGTTAGACCGCCGCGTCACCGATTGGGAACTGAAGCGCGGCTTCGAGCGAGCGTGAGGCGCGGCTTATTGCGCGTCGCCACTCTTGGGCTGATCGTCGTGTAGGGCCGCCATGCGCACAGGCGCGTCGAGCGAGGCGGCGCGACGCGGCGGCAACGGCGCGTCGGAGGGAATCGGCGTCTGCGGCTCGAACACCTGGACCGTCGGCGACGTGTCGGACGCCGCCGTCCGGAACAGATTGTTCATGAGGCTCTTGCCGCTCTCCAGCAACCCACCGTTAGAGGCGGGCGCGGAGGCGGCCACCGCGGTCGCGGCGACCGGGGCCGGGGCGCCCTTGCGACGGGTCTTGGAAGACGTCACGGCCTTGGAAGCGCTCGCCACCTCGACCACCGCCGGCAGCGGCTTGCCGTCATTGCCGAGCACGATCTCGCGCGGACCATCGGCCAGCGCGTCCGGGCGGCTCTCATCGAGGCCCTTGTTGGCGAAATAGGCGTTCTGCCCGCCGTCGTCATAGACGAGACGGACCGGTTTGACGCCCTTGGCGACGAGGGCGGCGACCGCAATATCGTCCTTGCGCTCCAGCGTGGCGACGCTCGCCTCGGTCGTTTCGTCACGAATCAGCCTCGGGCAATGGCCGCGCGCGGAAAATTCCCCTTCCGCCTTGGCGCCGAATTCGTAGTGACGGTTGCAGACGACGACGGGCACTTCGGTCTTCGTCACTTCGAAATGGTCGTAACCGTTCTTCAGTTCATTCCAGAACGCGATGTTCGGATCGAGCCGCTCCTTGGCGAGGTTCTCCGCCGTCATTCGGAAAGGATAGGACTGAAACTGAATATCGCGCTGGCCGCCGTTGAACGCCTCGCGCGCGATGGCGTAGATTTCCTCGATCTGGGGGTCGGTCATCGAGAAGCAGCCGGCCGAGGAGCAGATGCCATGCACCATGATGTCGGCGCCTGTGCGATCCCAGGCGCGGTCATAGGCGTTGGGATAGCCTACATTAAACGACAGGTAATAATGAGAGTTGGGGTTCATCTGCCCCGGCGTGATCGTATAGAATCCCTCGGGCACCTGCCGGTCGCCTTCGCGCTTCTTGGGACCGAGTTGGCCGGACCAGCGGCACATCGGGTAGGACTTCAGCAGCGCGTATTGCCCATCCGTCTTCTTTTTCCAGATCTCGAAGACGGCTTCCTTCTTATAGGCGCGGAACAGCACCGGCGCCGATTCCGTCGTGCCGATCTTGTCCATCAGCGCCATCGTCTTCTGCGGGATCGCCGCCAGAGAACGGCCGCCGGAGGAATCGATCTCATCGTCGCAGCCGGCGAGCGCGAACACGGCCGCCGTAAGACCCACCGCAAGGAAGCGCGAGCGCCAAGTCGAAAGCATCATTTTCGCTATCCCCTTGGCGCAGCGTTTTATCGCAGGCGCCCTGCGGTGTCCATGATCTGGGCTCCGCTGGCCAGCGGTTGACGAAATTTAAGAATACACTGTTGCCAAAATGTAAACCTGCGCCTCTCCGTAAGGCGCAAAGCTTGCTTCGCGCTGTCCCGCGACGCCCTCTGGGCTAATCTGGCCCCCGATTCGCTGGCGGAACGGGAGCGGCCAATGGGAAAATATGCGCTGGCGTTGGCGATGGCGGCGATCTCGGCGAGCGCGGCGGCGGGCGAGCGTTACGACTTCCTGCCGGCGCCGCAGGTGAACCTGTCCCTGCTCTATCGGCTCGACAGGCTGACGGGCGACGTCATCGCTTGCCAGTTCGCGCATAATCCCAGCAAGACCGATGTCGGGCCGGGCGCTTTTGGCGTAACGGCCTGCGCGCGCGGCGGCGAGGGCGCCACGAACCAGCCGCCGGGCGATTACGCGCTGATGGCGAGCCGGAACGAGCAGGAAGGCGGGGTCTATCGCATCGACCGCCGCAGTGGCGCGATCAGCATTTGCTATCTATATTTCCAGCGTCAGGGCGATCGCGAGATCGACAGATATGTCGTCTGCACGTCGCCGTTCAAGTGACGTTCGGCTTCGCGAAAGCGTAGCTCTGCGCTCCCGGCTAGGCAGACGCGCGAACTTACCGCTTCGCGAATCGAACTTCCTCGTCTAGAGGTCGAGCCCCATGGCGCGGTACATCTTCATCACCGGCGGCGTGGTCTCCTCGCTCGGCAAAGGTTTGGCTTCGGCGGCGCTCGGCGCCCTTTTGCAAGCGCGCGGTTACACCGTGCGGCTGCGAAAGCTCGACCCCTATCTCAATGTCGATCCTGGGACCATGAGCCCGACCCAGCACGGCGAGGTGTTCGTCACCGACGACGGGGCCGAGACCGATCTCGACCTCGGCCATTACGAGCGCTTCACCGGCCGCTCGGCCAATAAGCAGGACAACATCACCACCGGGCGCATCTACCAGGAATTGATCGCGCGCGAGCGGCGCGGCGATTTCCTCGGCGCGACGGTGCAGGTGATCCCGCATGTCACCAACGCGATCAAGGAATTCGTGCTCGACGGCAACGAAGGCGTCGATTTCGTGCTGACCGAGATCGGCGGCACCGTCGGCGACATCGAGGGCCTGCCGTTCTTCGAGGCGATCCGCCAACTCGGCAACGATCTGCCGCGCGGGCATGTCGTCTACATCCACGTGACGCTGCTGCCCTATATCCCGACCGCCGGCGAGTTGAAGACCAAGCCGACGCAACATTCGGTCAAGGAGCTGCGCTCGATTGGCATCCAGCCGAATATCCTGCTCTGCCGCTGCGACCGGGAAATCCCGCGCGAGGAGCGGCGCAAGCTCGGCCTGTTTTGCAACGTGCGCGAGAGCGCGGTGGTCGAGGCGCGCGACGTCGAGGGATCGATTTACGACGTGCCGGCGGCCTACCACGCCGCCGGGCTCGACCGCGAGGTGCTGGCCGCCTTCGGCATCGAGCCGGCGCCCAAGCCCAATATGCGACGCTGGGAGAGCGTGTCGAACAGCTATCACAATCCCGAAGGCGAGGTGACCATCGCCATCGTCGGCAAGTACACGGGGCTGAAGGACGCCTACAAATCGCTGACCGAGGCGCTCACGCATGGCGGCATGGCCAATCGCGTGCGGGTCAATCTCGAATGGATCGAGAGCGAGATTTTCGAGGACGGCGACCCGGCCCCGCATCTCGAAAACGTCCACGGCATACTGGTGCCCGGCGGATTCGGCGCGCGCGGCGCGGAAGGCAAGATCCTGGCGGCGAAATTCGCCCGCGAGCGCAGAGCGCCCTATTTCGGCATCTGCTTCGGCATGCAGATGGCTGTCATCGAGGCGGCGCGCTCGCTGGCGGGCGTCGCCCACGCCAATTCCACGGAATTCGGGCCGACCGAGGAGCCGGTCGTCGGCCTCATGACCGAATGGATGCGCGGCAACGAATTGGAAACGCGCCGCGCCGAGGGCGATCTCGGCGGCACGATGCGGCTCGGGGCCTATCGCGCGACGCTCGCGGCCGGTTCCAAGATCGCCGGCATCTACGGGACGACGGCGATTTCCGAGCGCCACCGCCACCGCTACGAGGTCAACACCGCTTACCGCCAGCGGCTGGAGGAAAAGGGCCTGCGCTTCGCCGGCATGTCGCCGGATGGGCTGCTGCCGGAGACCGTCGAACTCGTCGATCATCCGTGGTTCGTCGGGGTGCAGTTTCACCCCGAATTGAAATCGCGGCCCTTCGACCCGCATCCGTTGTTTTCAAGCTTCATCGAAGCGGCCAAGGCTCAGAGCCGGCTCGTCTAGCTTTCGAGCGTGATCTCGTTGGTGACTTCGATCACGCCGGGCGCGGTCGCGGCGGCCTGTTCGGCGAGGCTGCGCTCGAACTCCTGCTGCACGACGCCGCTGAGTACGGCGTGACCCGCCCGCACCTCGACTTGCAACCGCGCGTGCGGGACGCCGGAACTGTGGTGCAGCGCGTTGAGCACGGCGGCGAGCACTTCCTCGTCGTTGCTGACGCGGCCATAGGGATAGGCGAGCTTTCCGGAAGTTTTGGAGGCCACGCGGGCCATGAGTCGCTCCTGCGCTATCGGGCTTATTTGTCCGGAGCAGAACCTTTGGCCGCGCGTTTGGTTCCGCTTTGGGCCGCTTTCGTTCTCGGGAACTCACGCGACGCGACCGCGTTTTAGGGCGGGGCCAGCATCGTCTGGCGCTCAAGCGGGGGCGTAAATGTCATTTGAAGGCCAGACTTCGCGGCCCGTCGAGGCCGGCGATCCGACGCGGCTCGGCGCCACCTACGACGGCGCGGGCGTCAATTTTGCTTTGTTCTCAGCCTATGCGGAGCGTGTCGAACTCTGCCTTTTCGACGCCGAGGGCCACGAACTGGAACGCATCACACTGCCGGAATACACGAATGAGATCTGGCACGGCTATGTGCCGGGCCTCGCGCCGGGCCAACTCTACGGCTATCGCGTGCATGGGCCTTACAACCCGGAGGCCGGCCACCGCTTCAACCCCAACAAGCTGCTGATCGACCCCTACGCCAAGCTCATTCAGGGCGAGATCAAATGGGGCCAGCCGACTTACGGCTACAAGTTCGAGGACGAGGCCGGAGATCTCTCCTTCGACGAGACCGACAGCGCCGCCTCGATGCCCAAATGCGCCGTGGTCGATGGCTGGGCGCCGACGCGCCATTCGCGCCCGCGCGTGCCGTGGAGCCGCGCCATTACCTACGAAACCCACGTTCGCGGCTTCACGCGGCTGCATCCCGCCGTTCCGCGCGGGCTGAGGGGCACGTTCGACGGCCTCGCCCACAAGGAGGTCGTCGGCTACATCAAGAGCCTCGGCGTCACCAGCGTCGAACTGATGCCCATTCACTGGTTCGTCGACGACGATCACCTGCTCGCCAAGGGCCTGCGCAATTACTGGGGTTACAATTCGCTCGGCTTCTTCGCGCCGATGACGCGCTACCTGGGGCCGCGCGGCCTGCCCGGTTTCCGCCAGATGGTGCGCGCCTTCCACGACGCCGGCCTCGAAGTGATCCTCGACGTGGTTTACAACCACACGGCGGAAGGCAACGAGAAGGGGCCGACGCTGGCCTTCAAGGGCATCGACAATTTCTCCTACTACCGCACGATGCCGGACGACGCGCGCTATTACATCAACGACACCGGCACCGGGAACACGGTCAACACCTCGCATCCGCGCGTGCTGCAAATGGTGCTGGATTCGCTGCGCTACTGGGCGGAGCAGATGGAAGTTGACGGCTTTCGCTTCGATCTCGGCACCATTCTCGGCCGCGAGCCCAGCGGCTTCGACCAGCGCGGCGGCTTCTTCGACGCCATCGGGCAGGACCCGACGCTGTCGCGGCTGAAGCTGATCGGCGAGCCCTGGGACATCGGCCCCGGCGGCTATCAGGTCGGCGGCTTTCCGCCCGGCTGGTCGGAATGGAACGACAAGTTCCGTGACGGCGTGCGCGATTATTGGCGCGGCGAGCATGGGATCACGCGCGAATTGGCGGCGCGCGTCACCGGCTCCGGCGACGTCTACGATCTGCGCGGGCGGCGGCCTTGGGCGAGCGTCAATTTCGTCACCGCCCATGACGGTTTCACGCTCAACGACACAGTTTCCTATAACGAGCGCCACAACGACGCCAACGGGGAGGATAACCGCGACGGCCATTCCGACAACCGCAGCTACAATCTCGGCGCCGAGGGGCCGACCGACGATGCCGGCATCAAGGCGGCGCGCGAACGCCAGAAGCGCAATTTTCTCGCCACGCTGCTGTTCTCGCACGGCGCGCCGATGATCCTGGCCGGCGACGAGTTTGGCCGCTCGCAGAACGGCAATAACAATGCCTACGCCCAAGACAACGAGATTTCCTGGATCGACTGGCGCAAGATCGACGACGCCGGCCGCAAGCTGACGCAATTCGTGCGCGAACTCATCGCGCTGCGTCAGGCGCAACCACTGCTGCGGCGTGAAAGCTTTCGCGACGGCATGACGGTCGAGTGGCTGAACCCCGCTGGCGGCTTCCAGACCGACGAGGCCTGGAACGACGCCGGCGCAACCACCATCGGCCTGCGGCTGGCGCGCGAATTCGGCGACGGCGAGGAGGTCTGGAAGGAAGCGCTGATCCTGTTCAACGCCGTCGATTCCGAGACCGCCTTCATTCTGCCCGAGCGCGAGGGCGCATCCTGGCGCATCGTCGTCGACACCGCGGCCGACGACCGCGCCGAGGGCGACGCGCTGTTCGCCGACGAAGCCGGCAATCCGCAGGCGCGGCTGTTCCCGCGTTCGCTGATGCTGCTGGCCTGAGCGCCATTCCTGGCGGCGCGGGGAGCGAAACAAAGCCGCTTCCCGCACGTTCATGTCGAGAAGGGATTCATTCCAAAAGACAAGCGCGTTCCGTTTGTCTATCAAGGGAAACGCCGCATGGCTCGCATATTGATCGTCGATGACGAACCGCTGATCGCCATGCTCGCCCAGGATTTTCTCGAAGATCTCGGGCACCAGCCGGTCGGCCCCGCGCATGACTTGCAAACCGCGCTGAGTTTGACCAGCGAGCCGATGGACGCCGCCATCCTGGACGTGAGCTTGGGCGCCAACAAAAGTTACGACGTGGCGCGGCGGCTTAAGGCCAACGAGATCCCGTTCGCCTTTTCCACTGGCGCGCCGGAACCGCTCGATGGCGAGTTCCACGGGGCGCTGACGCTGCCCAAGCCCTTCAGCTTCGAGACGTTTCGCCTTGTCGTGAATGAACTCGTCAGCAGAGGCGCCGGCTGAGGGCGCGGCGTTGATCCGCGCCCTCGCCCATCCTCAAGCCTTGCGGCCGGCCTTGCGGTCGAAGAACAGCGCCTGACTGATCGTCGCTTTCACCGTCTCGGGCCGGAACGGCTTGGTGACCAGAAAGGCGGGTTCCGGCTTCTCGCCGGTCAGCAACCGCTCGGGAAAGGCGGTGATGAAAATGACCGGCGTCTCCAGAGTGGCCAGAATTTCGTTGACGGCATCGAGGCCGGAACTGCCGTCGGCGAGCTGGATATCGGCCAGCACAAGGCCTGGCGGGCGCGCCTTGACCATTTCGACCGCCTCGCGATGGGTGCGCGCCACGCCCGTCACCTCGTGGCCGAGGTCGCGCACCATGCTTTCGAGGTCGAGCGCGATGATGGGCTCGTCCTCGATGATGAGCACGCTGGTCGCTACTTGCTCGGCGATCTCGCGCCCGGCCGTATCGAGCAGCTTGGCGGCCTCGTCCGGCGTCGTCTTGAGGATCGCCGCGACCTCTTCGAGCGAAAACTCCTCGACGGTGAACAACAGGAACGACTGTCGCGAGGCGGGGGGCAGCGCTTCCAGATTACGCCGAAGGGCGTCGGATAGGCCGCCGCCGCGCAGCGGCTTTTCCCCGCGATGGGTTGACGACCACAAGGCGACGAACAGTTGGTAAAGTCCAACCTTGGGGGGAACATCCTTGGGGAACGACGAGGGATCGGCGATCAGCGCTTCCAGGGTCGCCGCGACGAACGCGTCGCCTCCCGTCTGGGAGCCTTCGAGCGCCCGGGCGAAGCGGCGCAGATAGGGAAGATGAGGGGCAATGCTGCGGGCAATCGACATTTTCTCTCCTGAACAGGCCGAAGGCTCCTGCGCGCGACGCCTCCCGCGCGCGCAAGAAAAAGACGGCCGCCGATTTGGATAACTTGGAACCCGTCGCCGAGTTCCGTGTTATCCACCCAGGCAATGGGCGATTGCAAGGTCGAGTCCGCGTGTGCGCCTCTTGAAAGAAGGCGCACCGGGCGGAGCAACAGGATATTGAAGTGATGAGTGGCGCTTTCAGGGGCCCGGGGGCGGGATCGACGCCTGCCGAAAATGATGAAGAAGAAGAGGTTGGCGCCGAAGTCAGCCCGCTCGTTGTAGACGCCGTGGGCCGCGCATTGCAGCGGCATTTCCAAGCTATCGCCGAGATGCCTTTGCCCGACCGGCTGCTTGTGCTGCTGGCCGAACTCGAAGCGCGCGAGCGAACGTCATGACCGACGATGGCGGCGCCCCCAAACGGCCGGCGCAGACCAAGGAGTTCCGCGAGTCCCTCATCCGCGAGATGAAGGATCTGCGCGCCTTCGCGGTTTCGCTTTCCGGCTCGTTCCACCAAGCCGACGACCTGCTTCAGGAGACGCTGCTCAAGGCTTGGAGCAATTCTGGGAGCTTCATTCCCGGCACCAACATGCGCGCCTGGCTGGTCACGATCCTGCGCAACACCTATTATTCGCAATATCGCAAGCGCGGCCGGGAAGTGCCCGACACCGACGGCATCTATTCGTCGCGCCTCGCCACGCCGCCGAACCAGGAATCCAGCGTTGATATGTCGGATTTCCAGAACGCTCTGTTGAAGTTGGCGCCTGAACACCGCGATGTCCTGCTGATGGTCGGCGCGTCGGGCCTCTCCTACGAGGAAGCGGCGGAGATTTGCGGCGTCGCGGTCGGCACGATCAAGAGCCGTCTCAATCGGGCGCGCGGTAGGCTGGCGGATTTGCTGGGCATCAAGGATGCGTCTGATCTGGGGATAGGATCCGTCTCGGAGGCGGTCGTCCGCGCTCATTCCTCAGGCTAGCGGTGAGCGTTTTCAAGGCCCTCGGATTTTCATCGGTCTGGTCGCGTCTGCTGGTCACGGTGGCGGTTGTCGTCGTGCCAGCGGCGCTTCTCGTCACCCTGCTCGGCTATTCCCTCTACGACGCCAACCTGAGCAGCCTGCAAGCGTCGCAAGCGCGGGCCGCCGCCGGGCGCGCATCGACGGTGCTGTCGTGGCTTGACTCGGCCGGCCGTTCGCTCGCCAACGAGGCGCTGGCCGCCCGCTATGTCGATGCGTCGCGTTGCGCGCTGCTCGCCGACGCTTTCTTGCGTCGCAATGTGGGGTTTGCGGCCGTGCGCTTCTACGACGAGGCGCGCGCTCCCTGCTCGGCCGGCGCCCCGATCGACGCCGCCAAGGCGCCCGCGCCGTTGGATACCGGCGAAGACGTGGCCAATTACCGACTGGCCGTCGTCGGCGCGCGGGTGTGGATCGTAGCCGCCGCCGCCGAGGACGCCGATTCGATACGCTCGCCGAGCGTGCTCGTCGTCGACCAAAGCGCACTGCGCCGTCGTCTGGCGCCGCTCGCCGCGATCGGCGAAACGCATATTGCGCTCCTCGCGGGCGACGGTGCGGTGGTGGTCGGGGACGACGGGTCCAAGGACGCGCGCTGGGCGCCAGCGACGCTGGGCGCGGTCAAGGCGAATCCCGTCTGGCGCGGGCGCGATCGCAACGGCGCGATGGCGACCTTCGCGCTGGCGCCGATTGACGGCTCGACGCTCAGCCTGCTCATCCGTTTCAACGATCGTCCGCTCGCGGCGGCGCGCTGGCGCTTCGCCATTCTTTGCGCGGCGCAACTGGCGATGCTGGGGCTGCTAGCCGCCGTCTACGCCGTCGCCATCCGGCGCGAGGTCGTGCAATGGATCCAGGGGCTCGACATGGCGGCGCAGGCGCGCAGTCGCGATCCCGAGAGCCGCGCCAAGGCGCCGGTCGCCGATGCGATGCCGAGCGAATTGCGCAGCGTCGCCGTCTCCTTCAACGCCATGCTCGACAACGCCCTCGAACGCCAGCACGCGCTGCGCGCCTCGCTCGACGAGAACCGCGCCTTGATGCTGGAGATGCACCACCGCATCAAGAACAGCCTTCAGGTCATCCAGAGCTATCTGGCGCTGATCCGGCGCGCGGCGACGCGCGCCGAGGCGGTGCAATTGGCGCGCATCGAGGCGCGCGTCGGCGTCATCGCCGTCGCCTACCGGCTAACGCTGACGGCGAAGGGCGTGCGGCCGATCGCCACCAAGCCGTTTCTCGAAGAGATCTGCGCGGCGGCGATCGGCGGCCTTCGCCGGCCGCGCCAGCGCGTCGCTTACGCCATCGAATGGAGCGGCGAGCTGGTGGTCGATCGCGCCATTCCGCTCGGGCTCGGGCTGGTCGAGGCGCTGATCGCGGCCTTCAGCGCCATCGAGGCCGGCTATATCGGCGTGCGGCTAGCGGCCGGCGACGACGGCGAGGTGGAATTGCGCGTCGAATCGGACGCGGCGCCGGCCGAAATGGCGCTGCCGGAAAAGGTGATGCGCGGGCTCGCCAATCAGCTCGGCGCCGATTCCGGCGCGGACGTAGGCGGCGAAATCCTGCTTTGGCGCTTTCGGCCCTGAAGCCGCGCCCGGAACAAAGGCGCCGTTAGGCCGTTTACCCGACGCCCCCGACTCGCCGCTCGGCGCTTCGTTCGTTCCCGCCCTCCTAG
>JAJYDD010000112.1 GCA_021777795.1 Pseudomonadota bacterium
CATGATCGCGGCGAGAAAGTACCAGGCGTGCCATTTCTGCTGCTTGTCCATGCGCGTCTCGTCGGGGGTCAGGAATGGGCGAGACTAGCGCGCGGCCTGCCGCTTGGCGAGCCCGGCCAAAAAGCCGTATGATCCTTCGCGGCGGCCGAGACGGCCTCCTCCGACGACAAGGAATTCGTCGGCCTTTCGTAGAACGCGACAGCCCCGCAAATCACTCCGTCGCGCGATCCCCGGCGTCGAGAATCCAGGTGCGCTCGCCGAACGCGACATAAATGCGCTCCTGGCCGAGCGCCGCGCCGAGTTCAGCCGCCAGTTCGTTCAGCATCGCCTCAATAGCCGCGTCGGGAAGATGTCCGAGATAGGCATGCACGGCCTCGCCTGTGAACAGGGCGACCGGTTCGCGATCAGAGCCGACTGTGCCGTCGGAGCGCGGCCAGGCGTAGGCGACCTCCGCGCGCCCGAACATGCCCGAGAGCGCCGGCAACCCCGCCTCGACGCGGCGTTTCATCCAGGCGCGCGCGGTGCGCGCGGCCTCGGATACGTCGAACACGCGCCCCTCGGCGTCCCATCCTTCCCGCAGGCCGACGCTGATGCGGAAATCCCGGCGCGCCCCGCGTGAGCCCGGCACGACGACATAATCTTCCCGACGCGGCGGGGGATGCGACGATTCCGACATGGCGAGGCTCCACGCGTCTCGGCGATCGCAATCAGGCGCGGAACGGCCGAGGCTTGAAGAGAAAGCGCAATCGCCTCCAGATGTCCAGCCATCGCGCGGGCCTCGGCTCGGCGCCTGGGTCTTCGAGCCCCGCTGCCTGCCACCCCGGCGACAGCGCCTCGTCGAGTTCGCGCCGACGCTCGGCTTCGGCGTCCTCGGACGCCCTCGCCAACGCATAGCCGTCGTCATCAGAAATCGCCGGGTCCGGCAGGCCTCGGCGCGCCGCCGAGTCCACTTGCAACGCACACGTCGCCTTGGCGTTCGCGATGATGTCCGCGACTTGACGCTCGATCGCGATGGCGAGCGCGGCGGAAATGTTCAGCGAGCGTCTCCGCATGATCTTACTCCCTTCCCTCTCGCCGTCGGTCGTACAGGGCGGAGGGCGGGCCAACATCTCTCTAACACTATCGGAATACAACCCGACGCGGGCTCGGCAGGGGCAGGGCAGGCGCTGAGCCGACCGGGCAACGCCTCACAGGCTAGCTGCGTCGATTGTGTGGAGGGGCGTGCGCGGTGTCCGAGTCTCTCTCATCACCTCAGAGAGGCTTCATACAAATGTCCGTCCGCCTTGTGCGCTACGGATTTGTCGATTGCGGGTTGGGAGCAGCCGCGTCGCTCCGACCCGTCATGTTGCGGTAGACGCTGGCCGGCCATGCCAGCGCGCCAGGCAGAGCCTGGGCGACGCTCGCGGAGAGGTCCGACGCCGTGCCCGTGTTCCACCTTGTCTTAACAGTGGGCGCGAGTACGACTCCCACGCCGACTAGGTAGACGATAACGATAAGCCCTATCAGCGCGCGCATTGTTATTTTCTCCGTCGGCATGGCCTTGCCGATCACTTCAGCCCCAAATTATAAACCGTCAAGTCCCTCGCACGGCGCCCTGCAATATCCGAGCTTTTGGCGCCTCGGTCCAGGACCGCACAAAGCCGGCCTCCCGCACACAAACGCCGCGCCGCTGACTTGCGTTCCCTGGCCGGGCGCGGTCCCGCGGGCGAGGCGGTCGTCGAGCCAGCCAACGTGGGCGTGAATTTCGGATCTTGACCACGCAGTCGGTTGACGAGTTGTACGGCGAAAGCTTCCCGCAGCGGTGCGCCACAAAGATCGTCGAGGCCTCCGGCGGTCGCCCGCCGACGTCGGGCAACCGATCGGCCAGGCTGCCGGCCTCGCGCTGCGCGGTCCGACCGGCGGTGATCTCGACAGCGAGCCGGCGCAAGTTCTCGATGGCTCAGTAATAGCCGGCTGCCCGCATGACTTGGTCGGACAGTTCCTGCGCGCGCTCCAGAGCCGCTTGATCCGTCACTTCGCCGCGAACGGCGCGGTGGATCTCTTGTCCCAGAATCTCCTCCAGCAGCAGATATTCAGGCACCGGCGGACGCGGCCACGCCTTCAGCTTGTTTTGCTTGGCGAGCCTGTCCACGACGCTGACGATCGGCGAGGTCGCCGCCGCCTCGGGGTCGGCGGCGACGCTGAAGCGCGGCGCCACCGGAAAGCCGTTCTGCACGTTGGCCTTCATCGCTTCCGGCGACGTCATCCAGGCGATGGCTTCGAAGGCGAGTTCGATGCGGTCTTCGGGCAGATTGGCGGGGATGCAGAGCAGGAACCCGCCGATGGGGTTGTTCGAGGCTCCATTCGGCCCGCGCGGCTGCGGCAAGTAGGTCACTTTGCGCTTCACCGCCGATGATACGTCGTTCTCGAAGCGGGCGGCGCGCACCGTCCAGCAATAGGCGAGCGCCGTCTGGCCGGAAAGGAACGACGTGGTGCGGCGGTCCCAATCCATGTCGAGAATGTCGGGCGGCGACACCTCCTTCAACCGCCTGAGATAATCGAGCACGGCGCGGCCGGCGTCAGAATTGATCTGCGGCCGAAGCTGCTCGCCGTGCGCGTAATCCACACCCATCGCAAGGCTTGACTTGGGGATCTTCAGGATGGATTCGCCGCAGCAGCCCATCAGGAACATGAAGGTCGAGGCAATCGGCATTCCGCAACCGCCGTTCCAGGCGATGCCGTAGCGCTCTTTGGAAGGTTGATGGAAGTGTCTGGCGGCGGCGACGGTCTTATCGAAGGTCGTGGGATATTCGAACCTGTCTTTCTCGAAAAGATCAGTGCGAGCCGCCAGCAATTCGATCGTGCAGTAGATGGGGACGCCGAATTGGCGCCCCTGCCACGATCCCATCGACCAGACGGAGGGATGGAAATCTAGCGAGGAAATGGTGGCCGCGTTGATATAGCCGTCGAGCGGAAGGATCAGGTTCTTCTTCACGGCTTCGCCGAGCCAGGGCGCGTTGATGGCGACGATGTCGTATTCCGATACGTCTTTGCGCGAATTCTCGATCAGCTGGTGATGCAGGGCTGGAAGCTTGCGCAGATCGAAGTTTTTGCGCGAAGCCATATTGTTGCGAAAATCGGCCCACATATTGCGCATCGACAAAAAATAATTGTCGTCGTTGAGCAGAAACTTGATCTCCCGGCGGCCCCGAAAAAGGCTCTCGATGAGGCGCGGGGGCGGGATGATCTGCGCGGCGAAATAGGAGCCGCCGAAATAGAAATCCTCCTCGCTGTCCGTCTTGGCCCGCAGGCCGAAGGTCTCGGCAAGCAGGGATTTGATGCGCCGCGCATATTGGGTGAAGCTTTCCACCAGTTCGTCGCTCGGCGCCAACCGGAAGCGCTTGCCGGTGTCGCTCGCCGCGTTGGCGACGATGTGGCCGCTTTCGATGAGCGCGTGGATGCGCCGCATCGCCGTCGCGTGCGGCACCTTGGCGACCGAGGCCAGCGTAGAAATGGCGATGGCGTTGCCGGCGATATGATTGCGCATGAGGAACAGCAGCATGTTCCAGGTCGCGTCCTCCTCCGCCACCGGCACGAGTTCCTGGAACGGCAGGCGCACCCGCTCCAGAAAGGCGATGACGCGGAGGAGTTCATGTTCGGTCATGTGGCGGCGACCGCTTTTCTAGCCCCCGGGGCGCCCGGCATTCCCGAAGGCTAATTTATGCGCCGGGGTCATGTCGAGACGGATAGGCGCGCCCGAAAGACCTTTCCGGGTCAGGGAATGACCTTGTCGGCGCGCAGGGTCGCGAACAGATCGAGGAACGCGCCTTCCGTGTTCTGATAGGCCGTAAAGCCGAGCTTGCGGCTCGCGGCCATGTCGGTCATCACTTCAATCGGCCGGCCAAGGTCGAGATCGGTGTGCCAAGGCGAGGCGACGCGCGCGAGGTCGGGCTCGATGAGGCCGTATTGGGCCGCCATGCGCTTCCAGACCGGCGCGTCGTCGGCCATTTGCGCCTCCAGCGGCGCGGCGTCGCCGGTAAAGCCTTCCCATTCGACGCCAAACCATTGGGCGAGCCGCGGCCACATCCAGTTCCAGCGGAAAATGTCGCCGTTGACGATGTTGTACGCGTTATTCTTGGCGAAATCGTTGGTGCTGGCCCAGACGAGTTGCTTGCCGAGGATGCGGGCGTCGGTCATGTCGCTGAGGCCGTTCCATTGCGCGGCGCTGCCGGGAAATTTGAACTTGCGACCGGTCTCCTTGCATATCGCGGCATAGGCGGCGAGCGTCGAGCCCATGTTCATCGCATTGCCGATGGCTTTGCCGATGATGGTGTGCGGACGATGCACGCTCCAGGTGAAGCCGTCGCGCGCGGCGGCGGCGTAGACCTCGTCCTCCTGCGCGTAATAGAAATTCGGCAGGTCGAGCCGGGGTTGCTCCTCGCGCACCGGCATCGGCGGCATCACGCCGGCCTTCACATAGGCGTCGAACGGCCCGAGATAATGTTTGAGGCCGGTGACGAGCGCGACATGGCGCACCGAGCGAGCGGGGGCGAGGGCGCCGAGCAGCGTGCGCACCACTGCGGCGTTGACCCGGATGTTTTCCGCTTCGCTCGCCTGGCGCGACCATGTGGTCAGATAGACGTGGCTCGGCTTCAGGCCCGCGAGCGCCTTGCCGACGCTGCCGGCGTCGGTCAGATCCGCCGAAACATGGGTCGCGCCGGGCGCGAGACCCTCGGGCTTGCGCGACAGGCCGTGCACGCGCGCGCCGGCCTGCAAGAGTTCCTGGGAGACGCCGCGTCCCGCGATTCCGGTGGCGCCGACGACGAGGGCTTCGATCTGCATGAATGGGCTCCGTGCGTCAGAGGTCATTGGATGTTGACCATGACCTTCATTTCCTGGCCTGCCGGGTTCAACAGCGAACGGAACCCCTTCTCGACGATCTGATCGGGCTGGATGCGGCCGGTGATGATCTTCTCGACCGGCAGCTTGCCGCTGGAGATCATGCGGATGACGCGCGGCCACATCGTCACTTCATAGCACCAGGTCGCCTCGATGGTGATGTCCTTCAGCGCCCACAGCGCCGGATCAACCAGCGCCTTCTTCACATGCAGGCCGGTCTGCACCACGGTTCCGTGATTGCGCACGGCCTCGACGCAGGTGTTGAGCGCGAGTTCGATGCCCGAACATTCGATGGCCGCATCGACGCCGACGCCTTCTTCCGTGTTCTCTCGAATGTAGTCCACGACATTGACGGCGCGCGGGTCGAGCACGGCGGCGGCGACGCCGAGGCTCTCGATATGCCGGCGCCGGTTGGCGTTGGGCTCGCTGACGAAGATCTTGGAGGCGCCCACGGCGTTGCAGATCAGAATGACCAGCGCGCCGATGGGGCCGGCCCCGGTGACCAGCACCGTGTCGCCGCCCTTGATCTTCGCGCGGTCGACGCCATACAGCGCGACGGCGGTCGGCTCGACCATCGCGCCCTGCTCGTCGCTGACGTTGTCGGGAATCGGGTTGGCGTTGTAGTCGTTGATGACGGCGAGTTCGCCCATGCCGCCCCAGGCCCAGCTCAGGCCGATGCAGCCCATGCTGGGCGAGAGATGGTTGAGGCCGCGGCGGCTGTAATAATCGTCGAGCGGCATGACCAGCGGTTGGATGGAGACGCGGTCGCCCTTGCGCACGCGGCTGACCGAGCGTCCGGTCTCCACCACTTCGGCCGAGAACTCGTGGCCGAGAATTTGCGGCAGGGTCGCGCCGGTGAACTTGTGCCGGGTTATCGGCGTGACGATGGGGCCGCCGGCGAATTCGTGCAGATCGGTGCCGCAGATGCCGCAGGTGAGCGGACGAACGAGAACCTGGCTGTCGCCCAAGGCGTTCGGCGCCGCGACCTCGTCGAGCCGAACGTCCTCCTTCGCGTAGAACCGCACCGCCTTCATCGCATCCTCCCGTTTTTCTCACCGCTGCGCGCGACCCTGCGCCGCGATCAGGCAGCGCGCAAAGGCGCTCGTCGGCGCGGAGCCATTTCTGATCGTGAATATAACTCGGCTGCCTGCCGCCGATCCATCGGCTTTTGTCCAAAATGAGTATTTTTCCGGCGGCGAAGCCCGGGCGGTGGGGATTAGTTTCGGGCTCAAGGTCGCAGACCGCTTTGGCGGCGCGGCGGCTCCGGGAGGATCACGCATGTCCAGGCTTGCGGGCAAGGCCGCCATCGTCACGGGCGGCGCACAGGGCATCGGCGAGGAGATCGCGGCGCGGCTGGTCGCGGACGGCGCCAAAGTCGCCGTCGTCGATCTTAACGCGCACAAGGCGAAGGCCGTCGCCGAGCGCCTGACGCGCGGCGGCGGAGAGGCGATCGGCGTCGGGGCCGACGTGGCGCAACGCGCCGAGGTGCGCGCCGCCATCGTCGCGACGGTCGCCGCGTTCGGCCGGCTGGATATCTTCTTCAACAACGCCGGCTTCAACAAGCCGCTGCCGTTCCTGGAGATCGACGAGGCCAATTTCAACGCCATCATGCGCGTCAACGCCTGGGGCGTGCTGCTCTGCACGCAAGAGGCGGCGCGCCAGATGATCGCGCAAGGGCAGGGCGGCAAGATCGTCAACACCGCCTCCATCGCCGGACGGCAGGGCTACGCCGAATTCGCGCCCTATTGCGCGAGCAAGGCCTCGGTCATTTCGCTGACTCAGGCCGCGGCGCGCGAATTCGCGAAGCACAAGATCACCGTCAACGCCTTTGCGCCCGGCGTCGTCGTCACGCCGCTTTGGGACGGGCTCGAACAGGACATGATCGACAAGGGCGTCATCAGCCGCAAGGGCGAGTTCATCGAGAGCTTCTCATCGAGCATCCTGCTCGGCTTCCCCTCCAAGCCGAAGGATATCGTCGGCGTCGCCGCGTTCCTCGCCTCTTCTGATTCCGACTATGTCACGGGACAAGTCATCATGGCTGACGGCGGCATGGTGCTTGTTTGACGCCCGCGCGCATGAGACCGTCAAATATTCATTTTGAGAATGATTTCGGGCGCCGCGCCGCGCCCGATGTGGCAGAGTCAGCGACATAACAGATGGGGATGGAAGCTCTGGAGATGGCATCTGAACCAAGCGCCGTAGCGTCGGAGGGCGCGCCACGCAACGACGACATCGGCGTCGATACGAGGCTGGAGCTGTTCCGCCTGCAAGTCGAAATTCGCGATTGCGAGAAGCGCGCCTACGATCTGTTCCTGCAAAACATGATTAAGGGCACGAGCCATTTGTCGCTAGGCCAGGAAGCGGTGGCGGCGGGGTTCGGCGTCGCGATGCGCAAGGGCGACAAATCCTTCTGCACCTATCGCGGTCATGCGCACACGCTGGCGCGCGGCGCGCCGATGGAAGGGATGCTCGGCGAACTGATGCTGCGCGACATCGGCCTCATGCGCGGCAAGGGCGGCTCCATGCACCTGACTTCGGTTGAGCATGGCGTGATGGGCTCCTACGCCATCATCGGCGCGCATCTGCCGATCGCCTGCGGCTCGGCCTGGCGCGCGCAATATCTGGGCGAGAAGGACGTCTCCGTCTGTTTCTTTGGCGACGGCACGACCAACATCGGCGCCTTTCACGAGGCGCTCAATTTCGCCGCCGTGTGGAAGCTGCCGGTCGTCTTTGTCTGCGAGAACAATCTCTACATGGAATATACGCCGATCGGCGAGGTGACGGCCGTCAAACATCCGGCCGCCGATCGCGCCGCCGCCTACGGGCTTGAGCGCATCCTCATCGACGGCAACGACGCGGACGCCGTCTATCGCGCCGCGCAGGCGGCGTTGACGAAGGCGCGCGAGGGCGGCGGGCCGTCGCTCATCGAATGCCTGACCTACCGCCATTCCGGCCATTCCCGCGCCGATCCCGCCAAATATAGGCCGCCAGGCGAACTGGAGGAATGGATGAAGCGCGATCCGCTCATCGTCTACCGACAACGGTTGAAGGACTTCGGCGTGGCGGACGAAAAGATCCAAGAGATCGCCGCTGAGAGCAAGCGCAAGGTCGAGCAGGCGACGGCGGCTTGCAAGGCCTCGCCCCCGGCGCCCGTCGAATTGTTGACGGCTGATGTATTCGCGGATGGAGGCTGGGCGTGGCGGAACTGACTTATCGCGACGCCGTGGCGCGCGGCATCGCGCAGGAAATGCAGCGCGACCGCAACGTCGTCATGATTGGCGAGGACATCGGCAAGGCGGGCGGTGTGTTCAAGGCGACCGTCGGCCTCTACGAGCAATTCGGCCCGCTGCGGGTGCGCGACACGCCGATCTCGGAACAGGCGATCCTCGGCGCCGCGATGGGCGCGGCGATGACGGGGCTGCGCCCGATCGCGGAGATCATGTTCGCGGATTTTCTGGCCGTCTGCTTCGACTATGTCGCCAACGAAATGTCGAAGATGCGTTACATGACCAACGGCCAATTGGGCTGTCCGCTGGTCATCCGCACCGGCAACGGCGGCGGCGTGCGCTTCGGCGCGCAGCATAGCCAGTCGATCGAAAACTGGACGATGATGATTCCCGGCGTCAAGGTCGTCGCTCCGTCCTCGCCCGTCGATGTGATCGGCCTGATGGCGGCGGCCGTGCGCGATCCCGATCCCGTCATCTTTCATGAGCACAAGGCGCTCTACGCGACCAAGGGCGAGGTTCCCGACGGCGAGATCGTCGATACGCTGGGGACGGCGAAGATCCTGCGCGCGGGGAGCGATTGCACCCTCGTCGCCCTGGCGCTGATGGTTCCGCGCGCGCTGGAGGCGGCCACGGCGTTGAAGCGCGATCATGGCATTGACGCCGAAGTGATCGACGTGCGCTCGCTGGTCCCGCTGGATACGCGCACGATCCTGGGTTCGGTCGCCAAGACCGGGCGGCTGTTCACGGTCGAGGAAAACCCGCGTCTGTGCGGTTGGGGCGCCGAGATCGCCTCCATCGTCGCCGACGAGGCGTTCTGGGACCTCGACGGCCCCATTGTGCGCATCACCACGCCGCATATTCCCCTGCCGGCCGCCGACCACCTCGAAGACCTCGCGCTGCCGAGCGCGGCGCGCATCGTCGAGAAGGTCAGCCGCGTGATGAACGGTTAGCCGATGAGCCAGATCGTCATCATGCCGCAGCTCGGCGAGACCGTGGCGGAAGGCAAGATCCTCGCCTGGTTCAAGTCCGTCGGCGACGAGGTCAAGGAAGGCGACAACCTGTTCGAGGTCGAGACCGACAAGGTGTCGCTCGAAGTGCAATCCGTGGTCGCTGGCCGGCTCGACGAGATCCGTGTCGCGGCGGGAGTCGTGGCGAAGGTTGGCGATGTTGTCGCGGTGGTCGCCGGGGCGCAAGCCAATCCGGCCGAGGCGCCGAAACCCCAGGCGAAAGCGGCGCCGGCGCGCTCGCCGTTCGAGGAGGTCGCGACTCCGCTTCAACGTTTCGGTCCCGCCAAGACGCCGGACGGGGTGCGCGCGACGCCGCTTGCGCGCCGGCTCATCGCGCAGAACGGGCTCGACATCGCGCGGCTCGCCGCCGAGGCGCGCGGGCAGGGCGGCGCGCGCATCGACGAGAAGGCGGTGCGGGCCGCGCTCGCCGCGCCGGCGCCCGCCGCCGCGACACCCGCGCCGCCCCCCACGGGCGAAGTCGTGACGCTCAACGCGATACGGCTGCGCACCGGCGAGCGGCTCGCCGAGAACTGGCGCAACATCCCGCACGTGTTCCAGGCCATCGAGGTCGATTTCACCGCGCTCGACCGGGTGCGCCGGCCGCGCAAGGAGGCGTTCCGCAAGGCGCAGGGTTGGTCGCTGACCTATCTGCCGTTCATCGCGCGCGCGACCTGCCTCGCCATAGAAGCGTTTCCCCTCATCAACGCGCGCTACGCCGACAAGTCTCTCATCCTGTCGCGCGAGATTCATCTCGGCGTCGCCGTCGATCTCGCCCATAACGGGCTCGTCGTTCCCGTCGTGCGCGACGCCGGCGACCTCACGCTCGCCGGCCTCGCCAAGGCGATTCAGCGCCAGATCGAGAAAGCCCGCGCGGCCAAGCTGACGGCCGACGATCTCACAGGCGGCACCTATTCGATCAGCAACAACGGCGCTTTCGGGACCGCCTTCACCGCGCCGATCATCAATGCGCCTCAGGTCGCCATCCTGTCGGCCGACGCCATCCGGCTGAAGCCCGCCGTCGTCTCGACGCCAGAGGGCGATTTCGTCGCGCCGCGCATGATCGGCATGATCGGCCAGAGCTTCGACCACCGCGCCTTCGACGGCGCCTACTCGGCGGCGTTCCTGTCGCGGCTGAAGCAAATTTTGGAAGAGCGCAACTGGGGCGACGAACTCGCATGAGCCGCGCCGCGCAATCAACGCCCGGGGAGATCAGATGAAATACAACAGCCCGCATTCCACCGCCGCCTTCGGCGCCATGGCGAAGGACTGGGAGCAGGGCATCGACTATAGCCGCCTCTCGAAGGAGAGGCTCGCCCGCGCTCAGGAGGCGATCCGCTACGCCGGCCTCGGCGCCGT
>JAJYDD010000113.1 GCA_021777795.1 Pseudomonadota bacterium
ACTCAAGGGCTTCGATGAATTTTACGCGCCCGCCTATTACGAGGACACTGATCTGGCCTTCCGGGTCCGCGCGCTCGGTTTGAAGACCTATTACACGCCTTTCGCCGAGATCGTGCATTACGAGGGAGTGTCGAACGGCGTCTCCACGGCCTCCGGCGTCAAGAAATACCAGGCGATCAACGAACCGAAGTTTCGCAGCCGCTGGGCGCCGACGATCCGTCGCCAGCCCAAAGGCTCGGCGCCCGACCTCGCCAAGGATCGCGGCGCGATGCTGCGCGCGCTCGTCATCGACGCGGAGACGCCGCAGCCCGATCGCGACGCCGGCGGTTACGCCGCAATCCAGGAGATGCGGCTGTTGCAATCCCTCGGCGTCAAGCTGAGCTTCATTCCCGAGAATCTCGCCTATCTCGGCAATTACACAGAGGCGCTTCAGCGCATGGGCGTCGAATGTCTCTATGCGCCCTACAACACCTCGATTGAGGGTCTGATCCAGAGCCGCGGCGCCGACTTCGATTTCTTCTACATCACCCGCTATTCCGTGGCGATCCGCTACATCGACTCGATCCGCGCGGCGGCGCCGCAGGCCAAGATCGTGTTTTGCAACGCGGATCTCCACTTCCTGCGCGAAGTGCGCGCCGCCATCGCCTCGCGCAATCCCGCGATGATGGAGAAGGCGGCCGCGACGCGCGAGTTGGAACTCGGCGTGATCCGGCGCGCCGACGTCACGCTCTCCTATACGGAGACGGAGGCGGCGGTCATCGTTTCGCATAATTTCGACGCCGGGCGGGTGATGAAATGCCCCTGGGTCGTCGAGCCGGCGCCGAACGTCGCCCCATTCGAGGGGCGAAGCGGCGTGGCCTTCCTCGGCAATTTCCGCCATCCCCCAAACGAAGAGGGAATGGTCTATTTCCTCAAGGAGATCATGCCGGGTCTGCGCGAACGCTTGCCTGGCGTGAAGCTGCACATCTTCGGCTCGAACATGACTGACCGGCTGCGGGAGATGGCGACGGAGGACGTGGTGATCGAAGGCTTCGTCGAGCGGGTCGAGGAGGTCTACGACCGCTGCCGCGTGTTCGTCGCGCCGCTGCTTTCAGGCGCCGGAATCAAGGGCAAGGTGATCGGCGCGCTCGCCGCCGGGACGCCCTCCGTCGTCTCGCCGCTGGCCGCCGAGGGGGTCGGCGTCAGCGCCGGCGTCGAAGCGATCGTTGCGGAATCGCCCTCCGAATGGGTGGGCGCGATTGCGACCCTTTACGGCGACGAGCGCCGTTGGACCGCGATGTCCGAGCGCGCGCGCGCGCTCGTGGCGGCGAATTTCTCGTTCGAGCACGGCATTCAGCGCATGCGCGCGGCGCTCGCGGTCGCCGGCGTCTACACGGAATGAGCGCCTTTACTTCGCCGCGTCCAAAATCCTGCGGGCGGCGGCGATGTCGTCGGCCATCGCCGCCTTGAGCGCATCGAGGCTGTCGAATTTCAGCTCCGGCCGGATGCGGTCGACGAACTCGACCCTCATCTCCTGCCCGTAAATGTCCTCGGCGAAGTCGAACAGAAAAGTTTCGAGCAGCGGCGCGCCATTGTCCACCGTCGGGCGCACGCCGAAGCTCGCCACGCCGCCAAGGACGCGCGCGCCCTGCCGCGCCCTCACCGCATAGATCCCGAAGGCGAGCCGATTGGTCGCGGGCAGCGCGATATTGGCGGTCGGCACGCCGAGCTTGCGGCCGAGCTTCTGCCCGCCCCTGATCTCGCCTGAAATGGCGTAAGGCCGGCCGAGCATATGCTCAGCTGCGGCGATGTCGCCCAGCTCCAGCGCACGGCGAATGGCGGTGGAGGAAACGACCTCGCCGCCCTCCTCCACTTTCTCCGCGACCTCGACGCGAAATCCGAGCGCCTCGCCGGCGCGTTGCAGCAGTTGCGGCGAGCCCGAGCGGCCCTTGCCGAAATGGAAATCCGCGCCGACCACGAGCGCGCCGAGATCGAGCCGGCGCTTCAGCACCTCTTCGATGAACGCCTCCGCCGACAGCGACGCCAACTCCGCGTCGAAGGTCAGCGAAACGACGCCGGTGAGGCCGCAAGCCGCGAGCGCCGCCGTCTTCTCGGCGAAAGGCGTGAGGCGGAAAACGACCGGGCGGCCGGCGAAGAAATCGGCCGGATGCGGCTCGAAGGTGAGCGCGGCGCTCGGCGCGCCGAGCGATTCGGCAAGTTTGTGGGCGCGCGCCAGCACCGCCTGATGGCCGCGATGCACGCCGTCGAAATTGCCGATGGCGTAGACGGCGCGGCTGAGCCCCGGCGGCGGCGCGGCGGGATCGATGGAGACGACGAAGGAAGAATGCAATGGCTGCCCCTTTCGGCGGCGCGAGAATTGGCCCAAGCAGGGGCGCCGGGTCAAGCCGGCTCGCGCGATGGCCGCGGAGCGTGCTAAGGAGCGTGCGAGACGAGGAGGAGGGGAAATGGCCACCGGATTTTTCGGCGATATCGCGCCGATTCGCTATGAAGGCTCGACGAGCGAGAACCCTTTAGCTTATCGCCACTACGACGCCACGCGAGTCGTGATGGGCAAGACCCTCGCCGAGCATCTGCGCCCCGCCGTCTGCTACTGGCACAATTTCGCCTGGGCCGGCTCCGACATGTTCGGCCTGCCGACTTTCGAGCGCCCGTGGTTCGCCGAGACGATGGCGGCGGCGCGGGTGAAGGCCGATGTCGCCTTCGAGATGTTCAGCCTGCTCGGCGTCCCCTACTTCACTTTCCATGACCGCGACGTGGTCCCGGAGGGCGCGAGCTTTGGCGATTTCACCCGAAACCTCGCCGAGATCACGGAATATTTCCAGGACAAGATCAAGGAGACCGGCGTCAAGCTTTTGTGGGGCACGGCCAACCTGTTCAGCCATCCCCGCTACATGTCGGGCGCGGCGACCAACCCGGACCCGGACGTGTTCGCCTATGCGGCGGCGCAGGTGAAGAACGCGCTCGACGCCACCGCCAAGCTCGGCGGCGCCAATTACGTACTGTGGGGCGGCCGCGAGGGCTATGAGACGCTGCTCAACACCGACATGAAGCGCGAGATCAACCAGCTCGGCCGCTTCCTGTCGATGGTTGTGGAATACAAGCACCGCTCCGGCTTCAAGGGCACGCTGCTGATCGAGCCCAAGCCCCAGGAGCCGACCAAGCACCAGTACGATTACGACGTCTCGACCGTCTACGGCTTCCTCCAGCGCTTCGGGCTGGAAAAGGAGGTTAAGGTCAATGTCGAGGTCGGCCATGCGTATCTGGCCAAACATTCCTTCGAGCACGAGGTCGCCACCGCCGCCTCGTTGGGGATTCTCGGCTCCGTCGACGCCAATCGCAACGATCTGCAATCGGGCTGGGACACCGACCAGTTCCCCAACAACGCCGCCGAACTTATCCCGTCGATGTACGCGATCCTGCGCTCCGGCGGCCTTGGGAACGGCGGCTTCAACTTCGACGCCAAAGTGCGCCGGCAGTCGATCGACCCGGTCGATCTGCTCTATGGCCACATCGGCGGCCTCGACATCTGCGCCCAGGCGCTGCTGGCGGCGGCGCGGCTGATCGAGGACGGCAAGTTCGACGCTTTCCTTAGCGAACGCTATTCCGGGTGGGCCAATCCGAAGGCGCAGGCGATGCTCGCCCCCGACGCGACGCTCGACGGCATCGCCGCGCGCGTGGGCGCCGAAGGGCTCGACCCGAAGCCGCGCTCCGGCCGGCAGGAATGGGTGGAGAACCTCATCAACCGGTATGTGTGAGGCTCGCTCCAGCGTCTGAGCGTGAGCGAGGCTTATCGCCCCGAGATCGACGGCCTGCGCGCCGTCGCGGTGATCCCGGTGATCTTCTATCACGCCGGTTTTGCGGGCTTCGGCGCCGGCTTTCTCGGCGTCGACGTCTTCTTCGTCATCAGCGGCTATCTCATCACTGGGATCGTCCATGGCGAAATCGCGCGCGGCGAATTCTCGCTTCTACGCTTCTACGAAAGGCGCGCCCGGCGCATCCTGCCGGCGCTCTATCTTGTCGTTGCGGCCTGCCTTGCCTTCGGCGCGCTTTGGCTGCTGCCCAACGCTTTCCGCGAGCTTGGGCGCAGCGCAGTGGCAGTCGCGCTGTTCGGCTCCAACGTCTATTTCAATCAGGCGATCAATTATTTCACGCAGGATGTCGACCTCTGGCCGCTCATCCACACTTGGTCGCTGGCGGTCGAGGAGCAGTTTTACGCCGTATTTCCGTTGGCTCTGCTGTTGCTGCGGCCGGTCGGCCGGAAATGGACGTTCGCCGTCGTCGCCGCGCTCTCGGCGGCCTCGCTGGCTTGGGCGCAATGGTCGGCGGGCGCCGACCCGCAGGCGGATTTCTACCTCGCGCAGTTTCGCGCCTGGGAGCTTGGCGCTGGCGCGCTGATCGCGCTCGCGGCGCCCGAGCGCCTGCCGCTCGCTTATCGCGCGCGCTGGTCGCTGGCGGGGCTCGGCGCGGTGCTGCTTGGCCTGTCCCTCGTCTTCGCGCCGGCCGACCTGACCCCGGGCCTCGTCTCGCTGGCCCCCGTCTGTGGCGCGGCGCTGCTCATCGCCTTCGCGCGGCCGGAGAACGTCTGGGGCCGCGCTCTCGCCCTGAAGCCGCTGGTGGGCGTCGGGCTCGTCAGCTACAGCGCCTATCTCTGGCATCAGTCGCTGTTCGCGTTCCTGCGTTATCGTTTCCCCGTCCCCTCCGGCGGAGAGGCGATGCTCGCGGCGGCGCTCGCCTCTTTCGCGCTGGCCTATCTGTCGTGGCGCTTCGTCGAACAGCCGTTCCGCGATCGGGCGCGCATCTCGCGCGGCTTCGTGTTTGGCGCGGCGGCGGCGTGCGCCATCGCGCTGATCGTCGCCGGGCGAATCATCGCCATCCAGCATGGTTTCCCCGGCCGCATCGCCGCCTATGTCCCGGCCTCCGGCCTCGTCGGCGTCTATCGCAACGCCTGCCTCGATCTCGAAGCCTCGCCGCCTTCCGCCCTGGCCAAGGTTCAAGCCTGCCGGCTCGGACGCCGCGACATCGCGCCGGATTTCCTGCTGATCGGCGACAGCCACGCGGCGGCGTTGGCGGATGGCGTCGATCTCGCCGCCAAACGCGCCGGCCGCAGCGGCATTCTGCTCAGCGCCAACGCCTGCCTGCCGCTGCTCGGGGTGAAATCCTACTCCCCCCGCAGCCGCGCCGCCTGCGACTGGCAGCACGCCCACCTGATTGAGATCATCAAGACGCTCGGCGTGAAGCTCGTCATTCTGCACGCGCGCTGGGAGAGTTTCGACGCGGAGGTGAAGCTCGCCGAGCCCGAGTTGCGCGCGCGTCTCATGGACACGCTGTCAGCGATTACGACGGCAGGCGCCAAGGCGGTCATCGTCACCGGCACGCCTAGCTCGCCCTATCTCGTTCCCGACATTCTGCTGCGCAAGGCGCTCTACGGCTTGAGCGCCGACGAGCGCCCCGAGCTTCAGCAATTCCTGCACGACAACCGCACGGCGCTACGCCTTTTTTCCGATCCCGAGTTGCGGCGAATGGCCAGCGTGATCGATGTCTTTCCCGCCTTCTGCGACGCCAAGCGCTGCGAGATGGGCGACGGCGCGCGCCCCTACTTCATCGACAAGGATCATCTCAGCAAGTTTGGCGCGCTGAGGCTGGAGCCGAGGCTTGAGCAGATCTTCCGGTAGGGAACGCGGGCATTCGTGCAAAACCGCCTCGAGTCTGCGCGCAGGCTCGTTAAGTTGGGCTATGCAACGCTTTTCGTCGGTCATCCAGAGGTGGAACTTGCTCGACCGGCGATCTCGGCAATAACCCAGAACTTTTTTTTAAGGTTATCTGGAACTCCAATTTTAATATCCTCGCAGAGGCAGTTGGTCCTGTATCGATCGGCGAGGGGAGGTGCTAGCCTATCCCGCAAAGGTGGACGGTCGTCAGAAAAGTCTTCAATTTCCCCAATCCTAAATCCGAGAAGGAACGTTCGATGACTAAACGAAAAAACTCCAGTTTTAAATTAGCTGTTCCAGTCTTTTTTACAATGATATCGCCGGTATTGGCACAAAATTGCCAGACATACGGAAATATGTTTAATTGCGACAATGGATTATCTGCTCAAAGATACGGCAATCAAACCTATTTTAGTGACGGAACCACTGCGTCGCAATACGGAAATCAGACTTATTACAGCGACGGAACCACAGCATCGAGATTTGGCAATCAAACTTACTTCAGCGACGGAACTAGCGCTTCCACATACGGAAATCAGACATATTTTTCAGACGGCCGTACTTGTCAACATTATGGAAATCAGACGTTCTGCAATTAATTTGTGGCCGTCCCCTCCCCCACTAGCAGCGCCACCCTTTCGCCGCCGCTGTGCTCGATGCGGCCGGCGAGGTCCAGTTCCATCACAGCCACCCGCACCTGACGCAGCGGCAGGCCTGAGACCCGCGCCAGTTCGTCGAGCGTGATCGGCGAGGGGCCGAGCAGGCGCTCGATCTCGGCCACCGCGTCGTCCTCGCTGAGGCCGAAGGCGCCGGCGTGGGCCTCGTCGAAAGCCTGCGCGGGCTTGGCGCGCGGCGCCGCCTCGGGATCGACGCCGAGCAAAGGCAGTTCCCCCCACAAGGGCTCGTCGCCGCCCGGCGGATCCTCGCGGAAAATCGCGAACGGGTCTTGCGCCCGCACGGGATCGAGCACGTTGAGCACGTCGTCGATGCGGGCGCAGAGCCGCGCCCCATCGCGGATGAGATCGTTGGTCCCCTCCGCGCGGGGATCGAGGGGCGAGCCGGGAACGGCGAACACCTCGCGGTTCTGGTCGAGCGCGAATCGCGCCGTGATGAGCGAACCGGAGCCGCGCGCGGCCTCCACCACAACGACGCCGAGCGACATGCCGGAGACGATGCGGTTGCGGCGCGGGAAATCTCGCCCGCGCGGCTCCCATTCGATCGGCATTTCCGAGACCACCGCGCCTTGCTCGGCGATGCGCGGCGCAATCGGGATCGCCTCGGGCGGATAGATGCGGGCGTGGCCGCCGCCGAGCACGCCGATGGTGCCGGTCTCCAGCGCCGCGACATGGGCGCGCAGATCGACGCCGCGCGCCATGCCCGAGACCACGACATAACCCGCCTGGCCGAGGCCGCGCGCGAGTCGGTCGGCGAAGGCCAAGCCGGCGGCGGAGGCGTTGCGCGAGCCGACGATGGCGACGCAGGGCTGCTGCAACGCCTCCTCGCGGCCGCGAATGGCCAGAATCGGCGGCGGCGCCTCCTCGCTGGCGCGCAGAGCCGGCGGATATTCGGGTTCGCCGAGCGCCACGAAGCGCACGCCGAGCTTTCGCGCCAGCGCCAGTTCCCGCTCGACCTCCTCCGCGGTGGCGATGCGGATGTCGCGCCGTGCCCCGCCCTTGCGGGCGAGTTCCGGCAGCGCCTCCAGCGCCGCGCGCGCGCCGCCGGCATGGTTGACGAGGGCGCAAAACGTGCGCGGGCCGACGTTCTCGGAGCGGATCAACCGCAGCCAGTCGAAGCGCTGCGCGTCGCTCAAGCGCAGGATCGGCGCCTTGGCCATGTTCAGGCCTTCGCGCCGATGCGCGGCTCGGTCCCGCTCGCCAGACGCCGGATATTGGCGGCGTGCTTGATCCAAACGAGCGCGGCGAGAATGCCGAAGGTGAACGCCACTTGCTTTTCGCCCAACGCCAACGCCGCCAAAGGCGCGGCGACGCTGGCGGCAAGCGCGGAGGCCGAGGAATAGCGCGTCGTCGCGGCGACCCCGAGCCAGACGACGGCGAAAGTCAGCGCCGCCGGCCACGAGGCGGCGATCAACCCGCCGATGAAAGTGGCGACGCCTTTGCCGCCCTTGAAGCCGAGCCATACCGGATAGAGATGGCCGAGAAAAGCGCCCGCCGCCGCCGCCAGCCCGGCCCCGCTGTCGCCCAACATCAGCGCCGCGATCACATAGGCGACGCCCGCCTTGCCGGCGTCGAGCAGCAGGGTCGCGGCGGCCAGACCCTTGCGCCCGGTGCGCAGCACGTTGGTCGCGCCGATGTTGCCGGAGCCGATCTTGCGCAGATCGCCGGCGCCGAAGGCGCGCGTCAGCAGCAGCCCGAACGGAATCGAGCCCAGGAGATAGCCGAACACGAGGGCTAAGCCGGCCTCAGCCGGCGAGAGGGTCAGCGCCATTTCGACAGCCTATGCGTGCGCGACTTCGCCCGCAACCAGCGTCAGCTTGACGACGCCCTCCATGCGCGCGGAATCGAACGGCGTGTTGCGGCAGCGCGAATGCAGGTTCGCGGGATCGAGCACATAGGGCGCGTCTGGGTCGAAGCGCACGAGATCGGCCGGCGCGCCGACCGCGAGGCGCCCGCCCTCCAGCCCCAAAATCTCGGCAGGCCGCGTCGACATGGCGGCGAGCAGCTTCGGCAGCGCGATCTGACCCGCCGTCACCAGCCGCAGACCCGCCGAAAGCCAGGTCTCCAGCCCGACGGCGCCGGGCGCGGCCTCCGCGAAGGGCAGCCTCTTTGTCTCCACGTCCTGCCCGTCGTGGTCGCTGACGATGACGTCGATGAGTCCGCTGGCCAGCCCCTCGACCAGCGCCAGCCGCTCCGCCTCGCCGCGCAACGGCGGGTTGAGCTTGAGGAAGGTGCGGTATTCGCCGAGGTCGTTCTCGTTGAGCGAGAGATGGTTGATCGAGACGCCGCAACTCACCGCGAGCCCGGCGTCCTTGGCCCGCGCCATCGCCGCCAGCGACAGCGCGTTGGAGACGAACACGGCGTGATAACGCGCCCCCGTCAGCGCCGCGAGCCGGAGGTCGCGATCGAGCGCCACCGTCTCAGCCTCGCGCGGCACGCCGGAAAGGCCGAGCCGGCTCGCCAGGCCGCCCTCGGCCGCGACGCCGCCGGCGAGGCCCCGATCCTCGCAATAGTGCATGATGAGCGCGTCGAAATCGCGCGCATAGGTCATGGCGCGGCGCAGCACGCCGGAATCGGCGATGCTATGCGGGCCGTCGGAGAAGGCGACGGCGCCGGCCTCGCGCAACAGCCCGATCTCCGCCATCTCCTCGCCGGCGAGGCCCTTGGTGATGGCCGCGCAGGGGAGGATGCGCACGCGGGCGTCGCGCGCCCGGCGCATCAGGAAATCCACGACGGCGGGATTGTCGATCGGCGGCGCGGTGTCGGGCCGCGCGATCAGCGTCGTCACCCCGCCCGCAGCGGCGGCGGCGCTGGCGCTGGCGATCGTTTCGCGATGCTCGGCGCCGGGCTCGCCGACGAAGGCGCGCATGTCGATGAAGCCGGGCGCCACGACATCGCCGCCGCAGTCGATCGCGCGCGCGCCCTCGGGTAGCGCGGCCAAGGTCACCGCGCCGCCGAGGCCGGCGATGCGGCCGTCCATCACCAGCACGCCGCCGCGCGTTTCCCGCCCGCTGGCGGGATCGACGAGGCGCGCGTTGAGGAGGGCGATGGGCTGCATGGCGCGGGCTCTAGCGCCGCGCCGCGCGCGTGGCAATCAGCGCCAGACGCTGTCGCGGATGCGGTGATAGATCTTGAACAGGCCGGGCCGATGGAAATGCAGCCGGTCCTGGATATCGGCGTCCTCAAGAATGTCATCGACCTCGACGACTTCGACATGGGCGAAATCGGCCGCGACCCGTCGCATGGCCTCGTTGAAGGCCGCGTAACGCGCCGGCGCCTTGCGCAATAGGCCGTCGGCATGGACATAGTCGCGGGCGCAAAACGCCAGCAGGCGGATTTGGGCGCCAGCGGGAATCTCGGCGACCGCGAAACGCAGCAGCGCCTCGAAGTCGCTCGGCTTTGTGAGCCCGAGGAAATCCCATTCCGTGCGCATATAGCGCATGGCCGCGCGCGCCCAGGCCGGATAGCTCTCGGGCTCTTCCGATTCCGGTATCTGCGTCACGTCGCGTTCTCCCCAGCCCGGAGCGTGGGCTGTGAAGGGAACAATGAGCCCGGAGTCGCGGTGGCGGTAGAGCGGAAAGGCCGCGTCGGCGCTCATGCTGAGAATGACGAGATGGCCGCGCTCGTCATAAGCGGCGGGATCGAACAGCCGCGTCGCAAAATCGCTGTCGACATAGCCGAGCTTGCGCGCCGCTTCCCGCCTCTGCGGCGTCAAGCCGCGCGCGCCGTGATAGAGGAAGACGCTGTGGCCGTTGCGAAACACGCCGTCGTCGCGAAAGACGTGATATTCCCCTACCACATCGTCGGAATTCAGCCTGAAATAATGAACGATGGCGCCGATCTCGCAAGAGCCGCGCGCGGTGATGCGCCCGATGCGCGGGGCCTCGGTCGGCGCCGCGCGCCACGGCTGGTCCTGGCGCACCCAATCGACGGGGGCCGGGTCGAAAAGATCCGCCAATACCTCGCCTCGCACGTCGATGCGCGGGCGGCCGAGCTTCTGATAGAGCCAGCGCTCGACGCCT
>JAJYDD010000114.1 GCA_021777795.1 Pseudomonadota bacterium
GTGGGCGACCTGGTGCGAGCCGTGCCGGGCGGAAATGCCGACGCTCGACAAGTTGCAGGCCGAGGCCGGCGGGCCGAAGTTCGAGGTCGTCACCGTCAACACCGACACCGCGCGCGTCGAGCGGGCGGGCAAATTCCTCGACGACATCGGCGTCAAGCATCTGGCCCGCTACGCCGACCACACGGGCGACGCCTTCGAGACGCTGCGCCTCGCCGGCAAGGCTTTGGGTCTGCCGACCAGCCTGCTGATCGACGCCGACGGCTGCGAGATCGGCGTCGTCGCCGGCCCCGCCAACTGGGCCTCGCCGGACGCGCTGGCGGCGGTGAAGGCGCTGGAGGGGAGTTGAGCGGGACAGGACCGGCTTGAGCGATTTCAAACGCTTGCCCGCCAAAATGTGACCGACGCCGCGAGGGCGCCTTGTGCGGTATCAGGATACCGTATCGCGGCGGGGCGGCGCGGTTGGCCCACGCAAGACGTATAGCACGAATTCTGATCTTCCGAAAGATGAGAGCGCGCGTCCCGACAGGGTTAGGCGTCATGACCCCGCCTATCCAGCCGTCGCCTTCGCGAACTGGCGGGGCGAATATCCCATCACGCGCTTGAACGCGGCGCCGAAGGCGCTTTCCGATTCATAGCCGACGGTCGGCGCGACGACCGCTATGGGCGCCCCGCCATTGGCGAGGCGGTCGGCGGCGAGCATCATCCGCCAGCGGGTGAGATAATCCATCGCCGGCTCGCCGACGGTTTCCTTGAAACGGACGGCGAAGCTCGACCGCGACATTCCGGCGACCTGCGCCAGAGCTTCCAGCGTCCATTTGCGTCCCGGCTCGGCGTGCATGGCGCCGATAGCCGCGCGCATCTGCTTGTCGGCCAGCGCGAACAACCATCCCGTGCTGTGCCGCGAATTCTCCGCCAGATGCAGCCGCAGCGCCTCGATCAGCAGCGCCTGCGCGAGGTGTTCGGCAAGCAATGCGCTGCCGGGTTGCGGCTCGCGCAATTCGCGCATCAGCCGTTCGATCGACCCACGCAGGGCCGCCTTGTTAGCTTCGGCGCGGATATGGACGACGGGCGGCAGCATGGCGAGAAGCCGCTCCGCGTGCATGCCCTCGAAACCGAAATACCCTCCCACCCCGCAGACGTCGCCGCCGCCGTTGAGCACCGCCGTTTCGCCGGCGGGAACCGTGGGGAAGAAGCGGAAGGCGTCAATCGCTGGAGCCTCGGACGCGCTGTAGAGACGATAGCCCTTGCCGCCGGGCAGCAGCACGAAATCGCCGGCCGCCAGCCGCATCGGCTCGCCGCCCCCGTCGAGGGCGAGCCAGCACGCGCCCGACTGGAGGGCGTAGCATCGCACCCCGTCGTCCGCCCCGAACGCCAGCGCCCATTCGCCGCCGGCGTCGAGGCCGCGGAAGCCGTAGCTGTTCGGTTTGAGCAGCGAGAGAATCTCGGACAGCGGGTCCATGCACACCCCTGGACGATGGCGACGCAATCATGGACCTAGGAGCATGGATCGTCCAGCCCGCTGCTCGTATTTCCGACGACGGCGCTGTACCAGACGCCGCATCAGGAGTGACCCTCATGCCCGAAAACAAAGCCCTTTGGCTCGCCGCCAAGCGCGCGCCGTTCACCTTCGGCCCCGCGCCTTACACCGCGCCGCGCGCCGATGAGATCGTGGTGCGCGCCCGCGCCGTCGCGGTGAACCCGGTGGACCGGCTGCAACAGACGATGGGCGATATTGTCACCCCCTGGATTCCCTATCCCTTCGTGCTCGGCTCCGACGTCGCCGGCGAAGTGGTCGAGGTCGGCGCCGGGGTCACGCGCTTCCATATCGGCGACCGCGTGGTCGGCTTTGCCGCCGGATCGGACAAGAGCCGCAACCGCGCCGCCGAGGGCGCCTTCCAGGATTACGTCGTGCTGCTCGCCCACATGGCGTCGCCTATCCCCGACGCTCTGGCGTTCGAGGACGCGGCTGTCCTGCCGCTCGGCGTTTCGACGGCCGCTTGCGGGCTGTTCCAGAAAGACTTCCTG
The DNA here is from genome assembly GCA_021777795.1 of Pseudomonadota bacterium. Lineage (GTDB taxonomy): Bacteria > Pseudomonadota > Alphaproteobacteria > Rhizobiales > Beijerinckiaceae > Roseiarcus. Next base: position 2,026 of record JAJYDD010000114.1, read on the forward strand.
GCGATGAAGGCGCCCTCGGCGGCGCATGAGCCCACGGGCAAGACGCTCATCGTCTGGGGCGGATCGACCAGCGTCGGCAGCAATGCGATTCAACTCGCGGTCGCCGCCGGCTACGAAGTCGTCACGACCGCTTCGCCACGCAATTTCGACTACGTGAAGCGGCTGGGCGCGAGCCAGGCGTTCGACTATCGTTCCAAGACCGTCGTTGCCGACATCGTCGGCGCCTTGCGGGGGCGAGAGGTGGTCGGCGCCTTGGCGATCGGGGCCGGCTCGGGCGCGGCGTGCGTCGACACCGTCGCCGCCTGCCAGGGCGCCCGCTTCGTCGCGCTGGCGACGCCGGCCGCGTCCTTCGACGACGTGCCCGCCGGGCGCGGCCGATGGCGGCGATTGGCGCCCGCTATCGCGCGGATGCTCTCGGGCAGCCTCGGGCTGGCGCTGAAGGCGAGGCGCAAGGGCGTGCGAACCAAGATGATCTGGGGTAGCGCGCTCATCGCCAACGAGGTCGGCCCGATGATCTTCGAGGCGTTCCTGCCGGCGGCGCTGGCGCAAGGCCGGTTCGTGGCGGCGCCCCGCCCGACGGTGGTCGGCGCCGGGCTGGCGCAAATCCCGGTGGCGTTGGAACGCCAGCGTCAGGGCGTTTCCGCCGCCAAGCTCGTGGTGACGCTATGAGCGCGCCCGAGGTCACAACCCTCGTCAGCGTCACGCGCTTTCGGCTGCGCGCGCTGCGCTTCCTGCCGTTCTTCATGCTCCACGCCCACAGGGCCATCGCGCAGATCCGCAAGGCGGAAGGCTTTGTGGCCGGAGCGGTGCGGCGCGACGCCGATCTCGCGTTCTGGACGTTGACAGTCTGGCGCGACGAGGCCGCCATGCGCGCCTACGGGGCCAGCGGCGCCCACCGCAAGGCGGCGCCGCATTTGGCCGAATGGGGCGACGAGGCGAGCGTGGCGCGCTGGCGCCAGGACGGCGACGGTCTGCCCGCGTGGCCAGAAGCCGCTCGTCGCTTGCATGAGGAAGGGCGCCCTCTGCCGCTTCGCCATCCCGCACGGGATCGGCCACGGCTCACCGAACCGCAGACGACCTTTGCGATGCGGCTTTGACGTAGGCGGCGGTTTGCGGGGAGATGGCGGGGCTGACGGGACGCGAGTTCGAGCCCAAGGCGGAGCGGCCGATGGCGGGCTTGGCCGATCTCTGCTCCATCGCCGAGACGCCGCTGGATGAGGTGCAGCGTTATCTCGCACGCTGCGAAATCGCGATGATCGGGGGGCCGGTCGAGCGGACGGGGGATGCTGTCGGTCTATTTCCGCGATCCGGATTTGAACTTGATCGAGGTTTCGAATTATTTAGAGTAGGGATCGGCGGCAGGTAATCGCGCCATTGGCGCCATGTCCCCTAGGAAAGACGATCATGCTCACCATCACCGCCGTCATCCGCGTCAAACAGGGCCAGGAGCGTGTGATGCGCGAGGCTCTGCTTGAAGTCGCTGAAAACGTGCGCGCGAATGAGCCCGAGACCGTTGGCTTTTTCGTCTCGCAGAACCTAGACGATCCCTGTGTGTTCACCACCTACGAGCGGTTCGCCGACCAGGCCGCGATGGATCGGCACAATAATTCCAAGGTCGTGGCGCGGTTCTTCGGCATCGCCAAGCCCATTCTCGACGGCGAGGTCACGCTGGTCACGAGTTCGGAGTTGTTCGGGAAGTAGACCGGATAGGGTGAGACCGCGCTGTCGGCGTTTTGCGGCGCTCGCGGATCGATCCTTCGGCGCCGCAGTAACGGTCGCCGCTCGGGCGCCCTCTGGCCGAGGCTCGCCCTTGCCCTATCCCGCGCCGCGCCTTATGGCCAAGCCTATTCAACTCCCCGAGCGCGCAATGGCCAAGATTCCGAACGTCAAGAAAGTCGTCCTCGCCTATTCCGGCGGGCTCGACACCTCCATCATCCTCAAGTGGCTGCAAACCACCTATGGCTGCGAGGTCGTCACCTTCACCGCCGATCTCGGGCAGGGCGAGGAATTGGCGCCGGCGCGGGCGAAGGCCGAGATGCTCGGGATCAAGCCCGAGAACATCTTCATCGAGGACGTGCGCGAGGAATTCGTGCGCGACTACGTGTTCCCGATGTTCCGCGCCAATGCGGTCTATGAGGGCCAATATCTGCTCGGCACTTCCATCGCCCGGCCGCTGATCGCCAAGCATCTGGTGGACATCGCCCGCAAGACCGGCGCGGACGCGGTGGCGCATGGCGCGACCGGCAAGGGCAACGATCAGGTGCGGTTCGAGCTTTCGGCCTATGCGCTGAACCCGGACATCAAGATCATCGCGCCGTGGCGCGAATGGGAGTTCCCGTCGCGCCAGGCGCTGATCGCTTTCGCCGAGCAGCACCAGATCCCCATCGCCAAGGACAAGCGCGGCGAGGCGCCGTTCTCCACCGACGCCAACCTCCTGCACGTCTCCTCCGAGGGCAAGGTGCTGGAAGACCCCGCGCAGGAGACGCCGCCTTACGTCTATTCGCGCACCGTCGATCCCGAGAGCGCGCCCGACAAGGCTGAAATCATCGAGATCGGCTTCGAGCGCGGCGACGCCGTGTCGCTGAACGGCGAAAAGATGTCGCCGGCGACGCTGCTGACGGCGCTCAACAAGATCGGTCACGACAATGGGGTGGGGCGGCTCGATCTGGTCGAGAACCGCTTCGTCGGCATGAAGTCGCGCGGCATGTACGAGACGCCGGGCGGCACGATCCTGCTGGTCGCCCATCGCGCCATCGAATCGATCACGCTCGACCGCGGCGCCGCGCATCTCAAGGACGAGTTGATGCCGCGCTACGCCGAGATGATCTACAACGGATTCTGGTTCGCGCCCGAGCGCGAGTTGCTACAGGCGCTCATCGACAAGAGCCAGGACCTCGTCACCGGCAAGGTGAGGCTCAAGGTCTACAAGGGCTCCGCCTGGACCATCGGCCGCGAGAGCCCGTATTCGCTCTACGATCAAGACCTCGTGACTTTCGAGGAAGGCGCCGTAGCTTATGACCACAACGACGCCGGCGGCTTCATCAAGCTCAACGCCCTGCGCCTGCGCACGCTCGCCAAGCGGCGCGCGAAGGTTTAGCGCGTCAAGCGACGGCCGAGCACGACGCCCGCCACCAACACCGCGCCGACGGCGATGAGGCGCGCGTCGATCTTGCGCGCCGCTAACCGCAGGGCCGCCGGCCCGGCGATCAGCGCGATGTCGGTCGCCGGATGTGTCTTCGGCTTGCGGGTCTGCAAGGCGAGACCAAAGCCGATGAACGGCACGGCGACGACGACGAGGCCGAGCGCGATCCAAAGCTCCGGAAACTCCACGCCGTGCGCCAGGGCGAGCCAGCGCCCGAGACCGGCGAGCGCAAAGCCCAGCGCGAACAACAGGAACGCCGCCGCGCCCGCATAGAGCGCGGCGGCGAGGCCCCTGAGCTTGACCAGTTCGGCGATATGGCCGAACAGGATCGCCGCGAGCCCGGAAAGCATCAGCGGTTCGACATCACGCCGAAAACCAGGCCGATCGCCGCGGCGACCGCCAGCGCGCCGAGCGGTCGCTCGCGCACCTTGACCCGCAGGCTCTTGCCGATGGCGTCGAGGCTGCTGTTGATCGTCTTGCGCATGGAGTCCGCGTCGATGCTATTGTAAGCGTCGCGGGCGCGATCGGCGATGTCGTTGGCGGCGCCGTAGACTTCTCGCCGGGCGGCGGCGCCTTCGCTGCGCGCCTTGTCGGCGACGTTCGAAGCGCGGTCGCTCACGTCGTTGACGACGCCGACCACTTTGTCCTTGATCGCGTCTTTCTGCTCTTGATAGGTCATGCCATCCTCCGAAGACGCCGATTCCCTCGGCCCTCGTCCCGTCAACGCCGAGGCGCGCACGATGTTCCTGACTGCGGGCGTTGAACCCGGCGCGGAGGCGGGGTCGTGAACCGTCTGGCGCTGCTGGTCGCGGCGACCTTCTTCATGGAGTTCCTCGACGCGACGATCCTGACGACGGCGCTGCCGAAGATGGGCCAGAGCCTGCACGCAAGGCCCGTCGATCTCAGCATCGGCGTCTCGATTTATGCGCTGACGCTGGCGATCTTCATCCTGCCCAGCGCCTGGGCGGTGGGCCGCTTCGGCGCGCGCAGGATGTTCACCGGCGCGATTGTCGTCTTCACGCTGAGTTCGGCGCTCTGCGGCTTTTCAACTTCGGCGTGGTTCTTCGTCGCCGCCCGCGCGCTCCAGGGCGTCGGCGGCGCCTTCATGGTGCCGGTGGGGCGGCTGGTGGTGCTGCGCACGACGTCCAAAAGCGATATTTTGCGCGCGACGGCGCTGCTGACCTGGCCAGGGCTCACCGCGCCGTTGATCGGGCCGCCGCTCGGCGGCTTCCTCGCCGAGCATTGGTCGTGGCGGGCGATTTTTTACGTCAACCTGCCGCTCGGGCTCGTCGGCGCGCTGCTCGCCTGGGCCTGGACGCCGGCGCTGGGGGAGGGTGAGCCGCGGCCTTTCGACGCGCGCGGCTTCGCGCTCGCGGCGGCGGCGCTCGGCGCGATGCTGCTGGCGCTGGACGCCGAAGGTTGGCGCGCGGCGGCGCTGGCGCTGGTCGCTGTCGCCGCCGGCTGGGGATTCGCGCGCCACCTCAAGGGCGCGGCGCATCCAATCGTCGATTTCCGGCCGCTGCGGCGCGCCAGCTTCCGCCTCAGCCTCACCGGCGGCTCGGCGGCGCGCGCCATCATCGGCTGCGTGCCGTTCCTGCTGCCGCTGATGTTCCAGCTCGGCCTCGGCTTCGACGCCGCGCGCGCCGGCCTGACCGTCGCGCCACTGTTCGTCGGCAATATCGGCATCAAGCCGTTCACGACGCCGATCCTGCGCCAGTGGGGCTTCCGCCGCGTGCTGCTCGTCAACGCCGCGTTGCAGGCGGCGACGCTGTTCGCCTGCGCGGCGATCGGGCCGCAGAGCCCGATGGTCTGGATCGCGATCCTGCTCTGCGTCTCCGGCGCCTCGCGATCCACGCATTTCACGGCGCTGGCGACGCTGCCGTTCGCGGAGACGCCGCCGGAGGAAATGGGCATGGCCAATCTCCTCTACAGCGCCGCGTTCCAAGCCTCTTTCGCCTTCGGGGTGGCGATCGCGGCGGCGCTGCTCAAGCTTGGCGGGCTCTTCGCCGCCGCCCCGCTCGGGCCGTTTCGCTTCGCCTTCGTCGTGCTGGGGCTCGCCATGTTCGCGGTGATGGCGAGCCACGCGCGGCTGGCGGGCGACGCGGGCGCGGCGGTGACGCGGCGGGCGGGCCCGGGCGGCTGAGCCGCAGGAAAGCCGGTTGCGTTTGGGACGCATTTGCGCTTGGGTTGCGTCAAAGAAAATCTCGCTTCGCGCGTTATGGGTGCATGGCCGTTCGGCTTGCGGCGTGATTCGCAGACCGGCGGCAGGACATTGACCCCAGGGAGGGCCGATAGATGCCGCGCAAAACCGTCCGGCTGGCGCCAGGACCGAGCCTTCGCGCCGTCGGCGAAGCGGGCGGCGCGACGGGCGACGATCTCGATCTGTGCATGGCCGCCGTGGCCGGGAGGGCCGATAAGGCCGCCTTCGGCCGGCTGGTGCAGCATTTCGCGCCGCGGTTGATCGGTTTTTTCGTCGAAAGAGGCGCGCGCCGCGCCGAGGCGGAGACGCTGACCCTGGAGACCCTGGAAGCTCTGTGGCGCGAAGCCGCGCTTTACGACCCCCGGCGCGCCGCCCTGCCTACGTTCGTCTTCGTGCTGGCCCGCAATCTCAGTCTCGATCGCGCCGGCAACGATCTCGCCTTCCTGGACGCCGTGGGCGAGGCGGAGGCGGCCCCGGGCGAGCCGCTCGGCCCGGCGACGGCGCAGTTGCGCGCGGCGCTGGAGGGCGGAACGTGAGCGCCTATCACCCCTATGACGACACGCTGGCGCGCCACGCGGCCGGACGCCTCGCCGCGGGGCCCAGTTTCGTCGTGGCGGCGCATCTGGCCACCTGCCGGGAGTGCCGGGCGCGCGTCACGCTGTTCGAGGCCGCCGGCGGCGCGCTGCTGGAGGAGGCCTGCGTGCTCGCGCCGCCGGCCGAGATGTTCGCAGCGACCCTGCGCCGCATCGAGCAGGCGGTCGAGCGCGCCCCGCGCCGGCTGCCGACGGTGTCGCCGCTCGAAGCGTTGCAGAGCCCGCCGTGGCGGCGCCTGGGCGCCGGCGTGCAATGGCGACGGCTGAGCCTGCCGCAGGCGCCGCAGGCCTATCTCTACATGCTGAAGGTCGCCAGACACGGCTGCGCGCCGCGCTACGCCCATCGCGGCCCCGCCTATATTCAGGTGCTGCAAGGGGCGTTTCACGACGAACACGGGCGCTATCTCGCCGGCGACTGCATCGAGGCGGACGACGGCGCGGCGCATCGCCCGGTTGTCGATTCCGACGTCGCCTGCGTCTGTCTGGCGGCGTTCGAGAGCCACCCCAGGCTGACGGGATGGCTCGGGCGCTGGCTGCAACCACTGCTTGGACTTTAGGCAAAGCGGCGCGACGCATCGAAATCGTTCATGGGTCGCATGAGCCTGGGTCGCTTTCTTTGCGGCGGCTGAGGCGCCACAGCGAGCGCGCCGGCTTGCGAGCGGTCGCCCGCGCGCTATGATCGCGGCCGACGGCTTAAGGGTGGAACCGCCAATGATTATCGATTGCCACGGCCATTACACGACCGCGCCAAAGGCGCTGGAGGATTGGCGCAACGCTCAGATCGCGGGAATAAACGATTCCTCGAAGAAGCCGTCGCCCGCTTCGCTGAAGATTTCCGACGACGAATTGCGCGACTCGATCGAGCGCAACCAGCTCAAGTTCATGCGCGAGCGCGGCAGCGATCTGACGATCTTCAGCCCGCGCGCGAGCTTCATGGCGCATCACATCGGCGATTTCGAGGTTTCCTCCACCTGGGCTTCGATCTGCAACGAACTGATCCACCGCGTGACGAAGCTGTTCCCCGATTCCTTCATCGGCGCGGCGATGCTGCCGCAAAGCCCCGGCGTCGATCCGAAAACCTGCATCCCCGAGCTTGACAGATGCGTCCGCGACTATGGCTTCGTCGCCATCAACCTGAACCCCGATCCCTCCGGCGGCCACTGGACGAGCCCGCCGCTGACCGACAAACATTGGTATCCCATCTACGAGAAGATGGTCGAATACGACATTCCGGCGATGGTGCATGTCTCGACGAGCTGCAACGCCTGTTTCCACACCACCGGCGCGCATTACATCAACGCCGACACGACGGCGGTGATGCAGCTCATCCAGGGCGACCTGTTCAAGGATTTTCCGACGCTGCGCTTCGTCATTCCGCACGGCGGCGGCGCCGCGCCCTATCATTGGGGCCGCTATCGCGGGCTTGCGCAGGAGCTGAAGAAGCCGCTGCTGAAGGATCATCTGTTGAAGAACGTGTTCTTCGACACCTGTGTCTATCATCAGCCGGGCATCGACCTGCTGACCAAGGTGATCCCGGTCGAGAACGTGCTGTTCGCCAGCGAGATGATCGGCGCGGTGCGCGGCATCGACCCCGAGACGGGGCACAATTACGACGACACCAAGCGTTACATCGAGGCGACGCTCAACCTCGACGCGCAGCAGCGCCATATGATCTACGAAGGCAATGCGCGGCGGGTCTATCCCAGGCTCGACGCGGCGTTGAAGGCGCGGGGCAAGTGAGCGCGGGCTCTCCGTCATGGCCGGGCTTGTCCCGGCCATCCACGCCGACTTGAGATCAAGGGCTAGAAGGTTCAAGGGCGGCGGCTTGGTTGACGATGGAACGTCGCTCGACGCCGTGGACGCCCGGGCCAAGCCTGGGCGCGACGAGCGCAGGATGAGGAAACACAGATGACCGAACTTGGGATCGTCAAACGCAATATCGTCCGCGCCGACCGCGCCGCCACCGACGCGCTGGCGAAATACGGCGTCGCCACCGTGCATGAGGCGATGGGGCGCGTCGGCCTGATGAAGCCCTATATGCGGCCGATTTATCCCGGCGCCAGTGTCTCCGGCACGGCGGTCACGGTGCTGCTGCATCCCGGCGACAACTGGATGATGCACGTCGTCGCCGAACAGATACAACCCGGCGACATCGTCGTCGCCGCCATCACCGCCGAATGTACGGACGGCTATTTCGGCGATCTCTTGGCGACTTCGTTCATGGCGCGCGGCGCGCGGGCGCTCATCATCGACGCCGGCGTGCGCGACGTGAGGACGCTGACCGAGATGGGCTTTCCCGTCTGGAGCAAATGCGTCAGCGCCAAGGGCACGGTGAAGGCGACGCTGGGCTCAGTCAACATTCCCATCGTCTGCGCCGGCGCGGCGGTGAA
>JAJYDD010000115.1 GCA_021777795.1 Pseudomonadota bacterium
GGCCTCCGTTGGCGGATTCGTCGCCGGCGGCTCCGGCGGCGTCGGCTCGATCACCTGGGGCGGGTTGCGCGATTTCGGCAATGTCATCCGCCTGCGCGTGCTGACGATGGAGGAAAGCCCGCGCGCTCTGGAACTCACCGGCGCCGATCTGCACAAGGCGATCCACGCCTACGGCACCAACGGGATCATCACCGAGGTCGAGATGCCGCTGGCGCCGGCCTATGATTGGGTCGATGTGATCCTGGGCTTCGACGATTTCGAGGCGGCTTGCGCCTATGGCGCGGCGCTGGGAGCCCAGGACGGCATCCTGAAGAAGCTCATCACCACTGTCGCCGCGCCCGCGCCGCAGAGCTATTTCCTGCGCCACCGCGCGCTGATCCCGGAGGGTGCGAGCGTCGTGCTGGCGATGATCGCGCCGCACGCGCTCGACGCCTTCTACGCCTTCACCAAGCCCTGGAAAGCCAAGGTGCTGCTCGATTCCAGCCGCGCCTCGGCGGAAACGATGAAGGGCCTGCCGCCCAATTACGAACTGGCCTGGAACCACACGACATTGCGGGCGCTTCGCGTCGATCCCGCCATTACTTATTTGCAGGTGCGTTATGGCGACGGGCAGGCGCTGGAGCGGGCGCACGCGATTTTGAGCAAATACGCGGGCGAGGTGATCGGCCATTTCGAGTTCATCCGCTTCAACGGACGCATCGAATTCGCCGGCCTGCCCTTGGTGCGCTTCACCAGCGAGGCGCGGCTCAACGCCATCATCGCCGATCACGAGGCGATGGGCGCCTTCGTGTTCAACCCGCACCGCTACACGCTGGAGGAGGGCGGCATGAAACAGACCGACGCCATCCAACTCGCTTTCAAGCGCGAGACCGACCCGCGCGGGTTGCTCAACCCCGGCAAGATGATCGCCTTCCAGGATCCGGACTTCGATCTCTCCGCCGGCCAGTCCTATCTGTTCCCGGGCCTGGAGGCGCGCGCGGCGGCGGCGGGCGCCTGATGCGGGTTCTCGTGCTCTTCGCGCATCCGGTGGAGACCAGTTTCGGCGCCGCCGTCCACCGGACTTTGGTTGCGACGCTCGCCGCGCGCGGCCACGAGATCGACGATTGCGACCTCAACGCGGAAGGGTTCGACCCCGTGATGTCGCGCCAGGATCGCTTGGATTATCACGACGTGAGCGCCAACCGCGCCCGCGTCGCGCCTTATGTCGGGCGGCTGCTGGCGGCCGAGGCGCTGGCCTTCTCGTTCCCGGTGTGGAACATGGGGTTTCCCGCCATTTTGAAGGGCTTTATCGACAAAGTGTTCCTGCCCGGCGTGAGTTTCAGCTTGAGCGAAAACGGCGATTACACGCCGACTTTGCGCAACATTCGCAAGCTCGGCGTCGCCTGCACCTATGGCGGCACGCGGCTGCGCACCTATCTGGCGGGGGATCCCTGCCGGCGTTTCATAACCCGCTCGCTGCGCGTCACCTGCGGGCTCGGCGCGACCTGCGATTACGTCGCCCTGCACGACATGAACCATACGCGCGCCGACAAGCGCGAGGCGTTCCTGCGCGAGATCGAGCGTCGATTCTCGCGCTGGTGAGCGCGGCGCTTGCGAAGCCGGCCAGTCGTGATAACGTTGACGACGTGAAGTTTTCTGGCCGGACATCCTGTTTTTCTGGCTAGGCGCCGTGCTGCGCGGTGAAACGAGGAGACGCCGGTTGTCGGTTTCCGCCGATTATGTGTTGGATCGCCGCCGGTTGTCGCGTCAGGTGACGTTCTGGCGCGCGGCGGCCTTCGTTGTGGCGGCGCTGGCGATATTGGGGTTGGGGTTGCGCTACGCGGGCCTCGGCGGCAGGAGCGACGGCATCGCGAAATTGCGCATCAGCGGCCTCATCACCGGCAGCGACCGCACGGTCGCGGCGTTGCGCGCCATCGGCAAATCCAACGCTCGGGCGCTGATCCTCGACATCGACAGCCCCGGCGGCACGACGGAAGGGGCCGAACGGCTTTATGACGAAATCCGCCTCGTCGAGGCGAAGAAGCCTACCGTGGCCGTCGTCGGCGCGCTCGGCGCCTCGGGCGCCTATATCGCGGCGCTGGCGGCCGACCGCATCTACGTGCGCCAGACCTCGCTGATCGGCTCCATCGGCGTGCTGGCCGAATATCCTAATTTCTCTGGATTGCTCGACAAGCTCGGCATCCAATATGAGACCATCAAATCCTCGCCGCTGAAGGCGGTTCCGAACGGCTTGCAGCCGACCAGCGACGCCGCGCGCGCCGCCATCGCCGCCGTCATCGACGACAGCTTCGCATGGTTCAAGGACCTCGTGCGCACCCGCCGAGGCATGAGCGACGACGAACTGGCGCGCGTCGACGATGGACGCATCTTCACCGGCCGGCAGAGCCTGCCGCTCAAATTGGCCGACGCGCTCGGGGGCGAGCGCGAGGCGATAGCCTGGCTGAACGCCGACAAAGGCGTGCCGAAAAATCTGCCGGTGCGGGACTACACGCCGAGCGCGGGCTTCGCCGGGTTCAAGCTCAACAGCTTGGCCGGCGACGTCTTCGGGGCGCTGTGGGGCGCGGCTTTGGGGCATAGCCGGTCGGTTGACGGTCTGGTCTCCATTTGGCAGATGACGGCGGGCGATTAGGGGCAGCCTCTTAGGGGGTGCGTCACGGTAGCTAGAGGGGCGGCGTCGTGATTAAATCGGAACTGGTTCAACGCTTGGCGGCGCGCAACCCGCACCTATACCAACGCGACATCGAGAATATCGTCGATGCGATCTTGAATGAGATCGCGGGCGCGCTGGGGCGGGGAGATCGCGTGGAGTTGCGCGGCTTCGGCGCGTTCTCCACCAAACAGCGTCAGGCGCGCACGGGGCGCAATCCGCGCACCGGCGACAAAGTGCCGGTGGAGGAGAAATTCGTGCCGTTCTTCAAGACCGGCAAGGAAATGCGCGAGCGCCTCAACAAATAGGCGCCCGCCCTCCTCAGCCGACGTCAATCCAACGTGCCGACCGGCAGGTCGTTGAGTTTCTTGCGCGGCGCCTCGGGCTTGGGCGCTGGCGCGGCGGCGGCCGGCGCATCGGCCTTGGCCTGCTCACGCTCGGGCGCAGGCGTCGGCGTCGCGGATTTGGGCGCCGCCTCGGAGGGCGCGGCTGGCGCGCTCGGGGCGACGGCGGCGACCGACGCGGAAGCGTCGGCCGGCTTTGCACCCGTGGAATCAGCCGGCGCAGGAGACTCCTTGGCGACGGCCGTATCCTTGCGCTTGCGGCTCGCGTGATGTTTGGGCTTGGGATGCGTCGTGGCTTCGGACGTCGGCGCGGGCGTCGATTTCCAATTGAACAAGGCGTCGCTGCCATAGGCCCGCGAGGGCGAATTGAAGTCGCCGCCCATCGCTGTCTTCGGGCCGGTCGAGGCGTCGTCGCCGGCCGAGCGCGACGGGTCATCGTCGCCGACGTCGCGCGGCGGGCGCAGCGCGCCGGGTGGGTCGCCAAAATGGCGCCGATGCGGAGACGCCGCGAAGCGCTCCAGCACATGGCCATCGCGCGCGTCGACGATAAGCCGCGCCGGACGCCCGGTGACCGAGACGACATCGCAGAGATAGACGTCGCCGCGCCGGATCATCGGCCCGCGCAACCGGTAGCCGTCATCATTGAGCATGCCGGCGATCTGGCTAGGCGACATCTGGAAGAAGGAGAAAAACTGCGCCCGCGCGGGCTGCGCGACCACCAGCGCCGCCGCCAGCGCGAATGCCGAGGTCGCTGCGATCCGAATGGCCATAACCAGGCACTCCTCAAAAACGCGAAAAGGGAACGCTCTAAGCCTTGTCGTCGCAAATTAAGGCTTCGTTAGGACGTTTTATCAGCAGCGGCGCGCCAAGGCGATAAACGAGTCGATCTCCGCTTCCGAGGTTTCGAAGGACGTCACCAGCCGCGCCACCGCCTCGCCGTCCCGCAGCCCCTGCTCCGGGCGCACGCCACGGGTGGGAACCTCATAGAAAGCCGCCCCACCCGCGCGCCAGCCCGCCAGTTGCGTCGTCGGCGCGATGACGAAGACCTCATTGGCCTCGGTCGGAAACGCCAGGCGCAGGCCCGGAAGGGCGGCGAGCCCGTCGGCCAGCCTGCGGGCGCTGGCGTTGGCGTGGGCGGCGAGCTTCAGCCACAGGCCGCCTTCGAGATAGGCCGCCATCTGCGCGCCGAGCAGGCGGCCCTTGGAAACCGTGTGGCCGCCGCGTTTGCGCAGATAGGGGAAGGCCTCGGCTCGCCCCTTGTCGAAGAACACCACCGCCTCGCAGGCGAGCGCGCCATTCTTGGTCGCCCCGAACGACAGCGCGTCGATCCCCGCCCGCCAGCTCATCTCAGCCGCCGAACAGCCGAGCGCGACGAGGGCGTTGGCGAAGCGGGCGCCGTCCATGTGGACGGCGAGCCCCGCCGCATGGGCGGCGTCAGCCAGCGCGGCGAGTTCGGCGAGCGAATAGAGCGTGCCGGCCTCGGTGACTTGCGACAGGCTCAGCGCCGCCGGCTGGCAGGCCTTGACGACGCCGCGCGGAAACCCTTGCAGCGTCTGCGCCAAAGCCGCAGGCGTCACCTTGCCCTCATAGCCCGGAATGCCGACGATCTTGGCGCCGCCGGTGAAGAACTCCGGCGCGCCGCATTCGTCGTCATGGACATGCGCCTCCTCGTGGCAGAACACGGATTCCCACGGCCGCGCCAGCGCCGCCAGCGCCAGCGCATTGGCCCCCGTGCCGGTGGGAACGAGAAAAGCCGCAAGCTCGGTCTCGAAAACCGCCGCCAGTTGCGCGACGGCCCGCTGCGACCAGGGATCGGCGCCATAAGCCGCCGCTGGCCCCCGGCTCGCCGCCCCGATGGCGTCGAGGATTTCAGGCGCGGCGCCGGCCGCATTGTCGCTGGCGAAGTTCAAGGCGCGTCTCCGTTTGCGTCCGCCTCATGCAGGCCTTGATCGGCGATGACAAGTCTGCAAGCGCGCCCGGCCCCATTGAGGCAAAAAATTGTCCGCAGGCGGACCCGCCATGCCTTGTGCGCGGCGGCGCTTTCTGGCATGGTTCCCAAGATAGGACAGTCTTGCTGACCCATTCGCGCGGATTTTCCGCTGGGACGACAAGGCGCTTGCTGGGCGATCATGCTGAAGACGACGCGAGACGCCAAACCCAAACGCCGCGCCTGAATCGCATCAGGCTCCGGCCGCCCCTGTCGTGCGCACAGCAATTGCATTACACAACCGGAAAATTCGATGGCGAGCGTGGGCGGAATATGCGCTCCGGGTCGCTCAAGGGAGTGGTGAGATGATCGACAAGCCTGCTCCGCTCGGCGCGGACCCCGCCTTTCCCCGTGCGGTCGGACTCTACGACCCCGCCAAGGAGCATGATTCCTGCGGCGTTGGCTTCGTCGCCGATCTCCACAATCGCAAGAGCCATGCGATCGTCGAGAAGGGGCTGCAAATCCTCGTCAACCTCGACCATCGCGGCGCCACGGGCGCGGACGCGACGCTGGGCGACGGCTGCGGCGTGCTGACCCAAATCCCGCATCGCTTCTTCGCCGAGGAATGCGAGACCCTCGGCTTCACCCTGCCCGAGCCCGGCCATTACGCGATCGGCCAGTTCTTCATGCCGCGCGACGCCCAAGCGCGCGTCATGGTCGAGCGCTTCGTCGAGGAGGCGATCGCCGCCGAGGGGCAGAAGCTGATCGGCTGGCGCGACGTTCCCGTCGACAACTCAAGCCTCGGCCCGCGCGTGAAGGCGGTCGAACCTGTGCATCGGCAGGTGTTCATCGGTCGCGGCGTCGGGGCCGAGGACGAGGACGCTTTCGAGCGCCGCGTCTTCCTCATCCGCAAGGTCGTCTCGACCCGCACCTATGAACTGGGCGACCCCAAGGTCGCCGAATATTATCCCGTGTCGATGTCGTGCCGCACCATCGTCTACAAGGGCATGGTGCTCGTGAGCCAGCTCGGGCCCTATTACAAGGACCTCTCCGACCCGCGCTTCGAATCGGCGCTGGCGCTGGTGCATCAGCGTTTCGCCACCAACACGTTCCCGTCCTGGCGGCTGGCGCACCCCTATCGGCTCGTCGCCCATAACGGCGAGATCAACACGTTGCGCGGCAACGTCAACTGGATGGCGGCGCGGCAGGCCAATGTCGATTCCGAATTGTTCGGCAACGACATCTCCAAGCTGTGGCCGATCTCCTATGAGGGCCAGTCCGACACCGCCTGTTTCGACAACGCGCTCGAATTTCTCGTGCGCGGCGGCTATTCGCTGACCCACGCCATGATGATGCTGATCCCGGAAGCCTGGGCCGGCAATCCCCTGATGTCAGAGGAGCGGCGCGCCTTCTACGAATATCACGCCGCGATCATGGAGCCGTGGGACGGCCCGGCGGCGATGGCCTTCACCGACGGGCGCCAGATCGGCGCCACGCTCGACCGCAACGGCCTGCGTCCCGCCCGCTATTTCGTCACCGACGACGGCCTCGTCGTGCTCGCCTCCGAAATGGGCGTGCTGCCCGTGCCGGAGGAATCGATCGTCAAGAAGTGGCGCCTGCAACCCGGCAAGATGCTGCTGGTCGATCTCCAGGAACATCGCATCGTCTCCGACGATGAGTTGAAGGCGTCGCTGTCGAAGGCGCACCCTTATCGCGAATGGCTCGACCGCACGCAGATCGTGCTGGAGGAACTGAACCCTGTCGAGCCGCGCGCGGCGCGCACCGACGTTTCGTTGCTCGATCGTCAGCAGGCCTTCGGCTACAGCCAGGAGGATCTGGCGATCCTGATGGCGCCGATGGCCACCACCGGCCAGGAGGCCGTCGGCTCGATGGGCACCGACACGCCGATCTCGGCTTTGTCGGAGAAGTCGAAGCTGCTCTACACCTATTTCAAGCAGAACTTCGCCCAGGTGACCAACCCGCCGATCGACCCGATCCGCGAGGAACTGGTGATGAGCCTCGTCTCGTTCATCGGCCCGCGGCCCAACATCCTCGATCTCGAAGGCAACGCGCGGCGCAAGCGCCTGGAAGTGCGCCAGCCTATCCTCACCAACGAGGATCTCGAAAAGATCCGCTGCATCGGCCATTTCGAGGATCATTTCGACACCCGCACCATCGACATCACCTATGCCGTCGAGCGCGGCGCGGCGGGTATGGAGGATGCGCTGCTGCGCGTGTGCGAGCGCGCGGAAGCCGCCGTCGTCGGCGGCTACAACATCATCATCCTCTCGGATCGCATGGTCGGGCCGGATCGCATCCCGATCCCCTCGCTGCTCGCCACCGCAGCGGTTCATCATCATCTCATCCGCAAGGGCTTGCGCACCTCCGTCGGCCTCGTCGTCGAGACCGGCGATGCGCGCGAGGTGCATCATTTCGCCTGCCTGGCCGGCTTCGGCGCGGAGGCGATCAATCCCTATCTCGCCTTCGAGACGCTGGCGGCGATGGCCAATGACCTGCCTGAAAAGGTTTCGGCTTATGAGGTCGTCAAGCGCTTCATCAAGTCCGTCGACAAGGGGCTGTTGAAGGTGATGTCCAAGATGGGCATCTCGACCTATCAGTCCTATTGCGGCGCGCAGATCTTCGACGCGGTGGGGCTGTCGAAGGCTTTCGTCGACAAGTTCTTCTTCGGCGCGGCGACCACCATCGAGGGCGTCGGCCTCAAGGAGGTCGCGCAGGAGACGGCGCGCCGGCATCGCGACGCCTTCGGCGATTCGCCGGTGCTGCGCGGCGCGCTGGAGGTCGGCGGCGAATACGCCTATCGCACGCGCGGCGAGGCGCATAGCTGGACCCCGCAGACGGTGTCGCTGCTGCAACACGCCGTGCGCGGCAACGCGCGCGAGAAGTACGACGCTTACGCCAAGCTGCTCAACGAGCAGTCCGAGAGCTTGCTGACGATTCGCGGCCTGTTCCGCATCAAGAGCGCGGAAGAGGACGGCCGCGCGCCGGTGCCGCTGGAGGAGGTTGAATCGGCGGTCGATATCGTCAAGCGTTTCGCCACCGGCGCCATGTCCTATGGCTCGATCTCGCGCGAGGCGCACACCACGCTCGCCATCGCGATGAACCGCATCGGCGGCAAGTCCAACACCGGCGAGGGCGGCGAGGAGAGCGACCGCTACAAGAAGCTGCCCAACGGCGATTGGATGCGCAGCGCGATCAAGCAGGTCGCCTCCGGCCGCTTCGGCGTCACGGCGGAATATCTGGTCAATTCCGACATGATGCAGATCAAGATGGCGCAGGGCGCCAAGCCCGGCGAGGGCGGCCAGTTGCCGGGCCACAAGGTCGACGCCGTCATCGCCAAGGTGCGACACTCCACGCAGGGCGTCGGCCTCATCTCGCCGCCGCCGCACCACGACATCTATTCCATCGAGGACCTGAAGCAGCTCGTCTACGATCTGAAGAACGTCAATCCGCAGGCGCTGGTTTCGGTCAAGCTCGTCTCTGAGGTCGGCGTCGGCACGGTGGCGGCGGGCGTCGCCAAGTGCAAGGCCGACCATGTGACGATCTCCGGCTACGAGGGCGGCACGGGCGCCTCGCCCTTGACGTCAATCAAGCACGCGGGCTCGCCGTGGGAGATCGGCCTCGCCGAGACGCATCAGACGCTGGTGATGAACGGGCTGCGCGCCCGCATCGCCGTGCAGGTGGATGGCGGGGTGCGCACCGGGCGCGACGTGGTGATTGGCGCGCTGCTCGGCGCCGACGAATTCGGCTTCGCCACCGCGCCGTTGATCGCGGCCGGCTGCATCATGATGCGCAAGTGTCATCTCAACACCTGCCCCGTCGGCGTGGCGACGCAGGACCCGGTGCTGCGCAAGCGCTTCGTCGGCCAGCCCGAGCACGTCATCAACTACTTCTTCTTCGTCGCCGAAGAAGTGCGCGCGTTGATGGCCGCGCTCGGCTACGCCAAGTTCGACGAGATGGTCGGCCAGCGCCAGATGCTCGACAAGAGCGCGCTCGATTCGCAGGCCAAGGCGAACGGCCTCGATTTCTCGCGGCTGTTCTACAAGCCCGAACCCTGGCCCGGCGACGGGATCTACCACGCCCAAAACCAGGACCATCAGCTTGAGAAAGTGCTGGACCGCACCTTCATCGCTGAGACGAAGGAGGCGCTGGAGTACGCCAGGCATGTGCGGCTCGACCTGCACATCGCCAATTCCGACCGTTCCGCCGGCGCCATGCTGTCGGGCGAGATCGCCAAGCGCTACGGCCACGCGGGGCTGAAGGACGGCACGATCCACATCAAGCTGAAGGGCACGGCGGGGCAGAGCTTCGGCGCCTTCCTGGCCAAGGGCGTGACGCTGGAGCTTGAGGGCGACGGCAACGATTACGTCGGCAAGGGGCTGTCAGGCGGCCGGATCATCGTCTATCCGCCGAAGGAGGCGACGAAGCTGACGCCGGAGCAGTCGATCATCGTCGGCAACACCGTCATGTACGGCGCAATTTCCGGCGAGTGCTATTTCCGCGGTGTCGCCGGCGAGCGCTTCGGCGTGCGCAACTCCGGCGCCATCGCGGTTGTGGAGGGCGCGGGCGATCACGGCTGCGAATACATGACTGGCGGCGTGGTCGTCGTCATCGGCGAGACCGGCCGCAATTTCGCCGCCGGCATGTCGGGCGGCATCGCCTATGTGCTCGACGAGGCCGGCAATTTCGCCGAACGCTGCAACCTCAGCATGGTCGATCTGGAGCCGGTGGCGGCGGAGGAGGAGGTGATGCAGCGCTTCCTCCACTCCGGCGGCGACCTCCAGGGCCACGGCCGCGTCGACGTGATGGGCGACATGACCCGCCACGACGCCGAGCGCCTGCACCAGCTCATCAGCAATCACGCGCGCTATACCGGCTCCGGCCGCGCGCGGCAGATTCTGGAGAACTGGGAGGCGTTCCTGCCGAAGTTCCGCAAGGTGATGCCGGTGGAATACCGGCGCGCGCTGGCGGAACTGGCGGCGAACGGCGGCGCGGCGGTGGCGGCGGAGTAGTGTGGGCGTTTGCTGCGCGATTCTAGAAATCGCGCAGCAGCGGCTATGATTTTTCCCCGTCTTTTCCCGAATTTCCGCTCACCTTGCTGCTTTTTTTCACTTGCGCCGAGCATTTCGACGGGAAATGCACTTTATAGGTCACAGAAAGCCGCCTTGCCGGGGCCGCTCAGCGCTATCTACTGAGTTCGCGATGCAACAGTTTCGAAGGTCTTGACGCGGGGGCCGAGCCTCGACAATCCGCTCATTTCGGACAAGGCCGAAGGTTTGGGTGCGGCGATCTCAGCGTCGCGCGGTTTGCGCGCGCGCCCCTCGTCCTGAGCTTGTCGAAAGAGCCGACCCGATCGGCGGCTAACCGCGTCTCCCCCCCG
>JAJYDD010000116.1 GCA_021777795.1 Pseudomonadota bacterium
CTGGCGGGAATCGCTCCGGTGAGCGATAACCCCATCGTCATCTTGCCCGCCGTGGCGACCTGACACCCCGGCCAAACCGGGAAGCCGACGTGACCCCGAAAGTTACACCACCCTCTGGGACACGATCCGCGAGCCCTTCTATGTGGCCTTTCTTCGGAAAGCGACCACGCTCGGGACATAGCGAGGCCAGCCCCGCCCGCCATGTTGCGGCGATCTCGGTTGACCGCGGAAAGAGCCATGACCCGGCAGGTTCAGGCAGACCGTCAGCCAGCAGCGCAGAAATCCGTTCGGCCGGATTGTCGCCGAAACGAATAAGGAGCGCTACGCGCGACTCTATGCGGAGCGCCTGAAGGCGCGCTTTTTACTGTTGGTTGCGTCCCGCCCGATGCAGCCAGCCTACCGCCATGCCGGCGCCTATCAAGCGGCTTTCACGGCATAAACGGCGGCCTCCCCGCGCGCGGCGGGAGATCGTCGCGCCAATGATCGAGGCCGCCGTCAGCGCCGCGCGCTGGTCCCCTCCATTTATTCCACGGTCCGCTTCGACAGATTGTCCATGACGACGACGTCGCCTTTCGAGAGTGTGGTTCCCTGCGTCGCCTTCGCCGACGCCGGCGCTAAGGCGCCATGCGCGAACAAATCCGCGTGCGAATCCGCGAGCACGGCGCCGACCGACCCGCCGTCGCGCAGCGGCGGCAGGCCGCGCACAACCGTGAACGGCCCGTTCGAGGCGACGACGCGCGGCAGAGGTGTCGCCGATAGGACGAAAATGTCAAGGAGTTCATCGTCCCAGGCGCCGGCGACGATATTGAAGAGCTGCGTGTGCGTGGCGTTGCCGGCTTCGACCACAGTCTCCCCGTCGAAGCGCGACAACAGGAAAGCTTCGAGGGCGTTTGGCGCGCACGGCTTGGCGGTGGCTTAGCGCGGCGGGATCGCGTTGATGACGAAATCGACCGGCCGCCGCGTGCGCCCATAGGCCTCGTGGGCGAGCGCGATCGATTCACCCCGCGCGTTCGGCGTCGCGAACTCGGCGGTTTTGGCGAGGCAGGCGGCATCGTCCTTGCGGCAGATCGTCAGCAGTCCCTCGGCCGCGATTTTCTGCGGGCTCGCCCAGCGATTGCCGAAATAGTCGAAATTGACGAAGGCGCTGGGGTGCTCGGGGCTGTAGAACACCGCCGCATTGTCGTAGCGGAACGAGCCCGCGACGAAGGCCAACGGCGCTGGCGTCACGCTGCGCCAGAAGGCCGTCGCCGCCAGCGCCGCCTCACGGCGCGGCTCGGAATCCTCGGAGTCACGTCCATACCAGGCCTTGCCGACCGCGATCAGCGGCGACAGCGCCAGCGCGCCGAGGGAGATGGCCGTCACCCCGCGTAGCGCCCATAGGCGCAAACTCGCCGGGTCTGGCCGCAACCAGACGATGGCGACAAGCGGGCTCAGCGGAAATACGCCGATCAGCATGTTCGACGAGATTTTCGTGCGCAGCGCCAATGCCGCCACGATGCTGAACGCCACCGGCGCCAGCGCCAGGATCAGCAGCAACCGCCCGTTCTCGCCATCGAGCGCCGGCTCGTCGCGCCTGCGCAAAACCGCGACGACGCCGAGGGCGAGGATCTGCTGCAGCGCCGCGCCGATCACCGCGCTCGCCGCGAAAAACGCTGTCTCGGCGAAACCGCGCCCCGAAACCCGTTCGAGATAGCGGATTGGCGGCGCGCCGCTCGTGGCCAGCCAATAAAGATGCGGCGCCCAAAGCGCCAACGCCGCCGCGATCGACAGATAAGGCGAGGCGGAGCGGAAATAACGCGGCCGTTCCGACGAGGCCAGCGCCGCGATGAGGCAAGTCGCGGCCAGCGTCAGCGCGTAATATTTGGAATCGAGCGACAGCCCCATCAACGCGCCGAAGCCGAGCGAAGGCATAAAGCCCCGGCTTCTCAGCGCGCCGAGGAAGGCGTAGAGCGTCCATGGCCACAGCGAGAGAAAGATAGAGTTGGCGTTATATTTGTAGGCCAGGAACGAATAGAACGGCGTCAGCGCCAAGAGCGCGGTCGCCGCCGACCGCCGGTCGCCATCGACGAAGCGGCCGATCAGGGCCCAGGCGCCGAGGAGCCCGGCGCCGGCGTTGAGCATCGACAGAATCGCAAAGGCCCAGTTGGCGCGGGGCAAAATCAGGAACCAAAGCCCGCAGACCCAGGCCCAGAACGGCGGATGCTGATTGTAGCCGAGGCGGAATTCGCGGCCCCAGGCGTAAGCTTCCGCCATGTCGTTATGGATCGCCGAGGCGTGCTCGGTGACGATGAAATAGAGCGACCAGACGGCGACGAAGGCCGCGACCTTCAGAACCATTTGGCGTAGATCGCCGCGAAGGTCCCATTCTCGCGGACCCTGTGCAGCCATTGATCGAGGAAACCATCGAGCGCGGGATCATAGGGCGCCCAATAGGCCTTTTCGCCGAAGTCGAACGGCGCGTCGGGGTGGAGGGCGCAGAGCACGCCCGGATGCAGCTTCTGCTGGTAGCGCGTCTCCGAGGCGTCGGTAATCATGAGATCCCCCTCGCCATTGGCCAGGGCTTCGAAGTTCGTGGAATTATCGGCATGCACTTCGATGCGCGCGGCCTTGAGATGGGCGCGGTCGAATTTCTCGTTGCCGCCGCCGGGATTGACGAGCACGGTCACGCCCGGCTTGTCGATGTCGGCGAGGGTGGCGAATTTCGCCTTGTCGGCGCAGCGCGCGATCGGCGTCTTGCCCTCGCGCATGTAGGCTTGGGTGAAGAAGCCGAGCCTGGCGCGCTCCAGCGTCACGCTGATCCCGCCCATGCCGACATCGAACTTGTCCGCAGCGAAATCCGCCGAAAGCGTCGGCCAGCTCGTGGGGACGAAATCGACGCGCGCGCCCAGCGCCTCGCCCAGCGACCGGGCGAGATCGACGTCGAAGCCGGAATAGGCGCCGGTGGCGGAATCGCGTTTGGCGAAGGGGGGATAATCGCCGGTCACGCCAATGCGAATCACGCCGCGATGCAGAATGTCGGAGAGATCAGAGGCCGCAGCCGGCCCCGACGCGGCGATGACGAACGCCGCGCAGAGCAGCGCGCGCATTACGCCGCCTTCAGGAGCCGTTGCACCTCGCTGACGAGTTCGCGCAGGTGAAAAGGCTTGGAGAGCACGCGCGCGTCCTTGGGCGTCTTGTTGTCGGTGTTGAGCGCCACGGCGGCGAAGCCGGTTATGAACATCACCTTGATCTCGGGATCGAGTTCAGTCGCACGGCGCGCCAGTTCGATGCCGTCCATCTCCGGCATCACGATGTCGGTCAGCAGCAGCTCGAACGGCTCCTCGCGCAGGCGGTTGTAGGCGGAAAGCCCGTTGTCGAAGGAGGCGACGGAATAGCCCGCCGTCTGTAGCGCCTTGACGAGGAAGCGACGCATGTCGTTGTCGTCCTCCGCCAAAAGGATCCTGGCGCTGGACGCCGTCGGATTGCTCATCGTCGATTCCCCCGAAAATTCCCCGACATGGCTTCAAACCATATAGTGAACATGGAGTGAAGCCGAATATTATGTTTGCGCGACAGCCGAACGATTTACCCGGATTCGGTTTTCCGTCTATTATCGACTAGCGGCGGACTACGCCCGAAGGAGGCCGGCCGGGCATGCGCGACGACTCGCTGGGGCTAACCGATTTTGATCCGCCCTTCGAGGTTTTCGAGCCGGCCGGATTCTCTCATCCCATCGTGCTCAATTCGCCCCATTCCGGGGCGCATTATCCCGACGCCTTTCTGGCCGCCTCGCGGCTCGACCCATTGACGCTGCGTCGCTCGGAAGACGCCTTCGTCGATCGCCTGTTCGAGCCGGCCGCCGCGCTCGGCGCGCCGATGCTACGGGCCTGGTTTCCGCGCGCTTTCCTCGATCTCAACCGCGAGCCTTACGAACTCGACCCACATATGTTCGAGGGGCGGCTGCCGGAATTCGCCAACACCCGCTCGCTGAGGGTCGCGGCCGGGCTCGGGGTCATCCCGCGCGTCGTCGGCGATGCGCAGCCGATCTATCGCGAACCGATGACGGTCGAGACGGCGCTGCGCCGCATCGCGGCGCTGCATCTGCCCTATCACGCGCGGCTCGCGGCCCTGCTGGAGACCGCGCAGCGGCGATTCGGCTTTGCGCTTCTCGTCGATTGCCATTCGATGCCGTCGAACTCGCCCGACGTCGGCGGCTGCGATATCGTGCTCGGCGATCGCTATGGCTCCAGCGCCGCGCGCTGGATGGTGGAGACGGTGGAATCGGCGCTGCGCGCCGCCGGTCTCGTCGTGCGCCGAAACAAACCCTACGCCGGCGGCTACATCACCGAACATTACGGCGCGCCCGCCGCCGGCCGCCATGCGCTGCAAATCGAGATCAACCGCAGCCTCTACATGGACGAGCGAAGCTTGCGATTGACAGACGGAGCCCCTGCGCTGTCGCGCGCGCTCGCCGATATGATCGCCGCACTCTGCGCCAAGGCGCACGAAGCGCAGGATACGCGCTGGGCGGCGGAATGAGCCGCTTCGCCCGCGCGGCCCTGAAAAAAAGGAGGCCGCCCGAAGGCGGCCTGAGTCTAGGGAGGAAACGCCCTAAGGAGGGCATATGCGACGTATCGCACCGCAGCAATATTGCACTGCAGTGCAACAAAAGCAAGCGGATTCTTTCCTGACATGTCAGCTTTTCGCGGCGGCAGCTTTTCGGGTAGCCAGTTCTTCGGCGCGTCGGCCATGCGGCGGCTGGCGCGGCGCAAAAGCGCGGCGGGACAAAGAAAAGCGCCAGTAAAAAAGGAGGCCGCCCATAGGCGGCCTTGAGTCTAGGGAGGAAACGCCCAAGGAGGGCATGCGCGGCAACCGCCGCACAGGTATCAATTTGGCGCCAAACAGCGCAAATGCAAGGACTCAATCGCCCCGCGCTGCAACATGCTGAATCCTGCGACGTTTTTGCAACAGCGAAATGACCCTTACTTTCGCAGCATTGCAGGATCTTTGAGCCGTTTCAAAGATATGGCGATGTAAGAGGGATTAATTGTTGCACTACCTACAGCAAAGAGACATGCCTGTTATGCAAAAATCGCTCAACACTTCCGCTTTCCGGTCCCCTCCGGCGGAGACGCGCTCATGACCGCTGTCGATTTCGCCGCCTTCGTCGATCGGCTCGCGCAAGTCTCAGGCGAGGTGATTCTCCCCTTCTTCCGCTCCTCCATCGGCGCCGAGGATAAATCGCGCGGCGGCGTGTTCGATCCCGTCACCGAGGCCGACCGGGGCGCTGAAGCGGCGATGCGGCGACTCATTGCCCAGACCTTCCCCGCCCACGGCGTCATCGGCGAAGAATACGGCCAGGATCGCCCGCAGGCCGAATATGTCTGGGTGCTCGACCCCATCGACGGCACCAAGAGCTTCATCTCGGGGCTGCCGACCTGGGGCACCCTGATTGGTCTCATGCACAACGGTCGGCCCGTCTATGGCATGATGTCGCAGCCGTTCACGCGCGAGCGCTATTTCGGCGACGGCAAGCGCTCGCGGCTGCGCACGCTGGCGCCATCGCGCGGCGAGGCGCCGCCGGGGGAATGGGCGACGCGCATCCTGCGCACGCGCGCCTGCCCCTCGCTCGCCCAAGCCACGGTGATGACGACCAGCCCGGCGCTCATCAAGGACGACGCCGACCGCGACGCCTATTCCAAGATCGAACGTGAGGCGCGGCTCGCCCGCTACGGCGCCGATTGTTACGCTTATTGCGCGCTGGCCGCTGGCTTCGTCGATCTCGTCATCGAGACCGATCTCAAGCCGCACGACGTCGTGGCGCTCGCGCCCATCGTCGAGGGCGCGGGCGGGATGATGACGACATGGGAGGGCGAGAACCCCGCGAAAGGCGGTCGCATCCTCGCCGCCGGCGATCCTCGCCTGCATGAGGTCGTGCGCGAGAGGCTGCTGGCGGGCTAAAGTCCCGGCTCGCCCGGCAGATCGACGAACGGGTCAGCCGGGCGGGCGACGATCCCGAGCGGGGCGAAGGCGAACAGGAACAGCCCGGCGGCGAGGCCGACCATGCCGGCGCCGAGCGCGCCCACCATCATGTCAGGCCCGTAGCTCGGATTGCCGAAACCGAGCCAGCGGCCGGCCAGCGCCGCTACGAGGCTAGTCGCCAGCGCCCCTATCGCCGGGGCCGCCCTGCGGCCCGGCAGCGCCGCCAGCGCCAGCGAAGGCGCGGCGAAGGCGAGCCACAGCGACAAGGCCAAATAAAGCGGCGCCGAGGGATTGGGGCTGACCCGCGCCCCGAAGGCGGCGACGCCCGCGCCGAACAGCACGCCGGCGCGCACGCTCGCCATGCGCCGGCTCGCCAGCACCGCGAGGCGCCGATGCGCGCTGACGAGATCGAGGCCAACCGCGCGCGAGGCGGCGTAAAGGCCGCCGCGCGCCAGCGCCAGCGCCGGCAGGCAGGCGACGAGGGCGGCGAGCGCGGAATCGCTGGGGCTCTTCATTGCGAGATCGCCAAGCGCCGCCGCCGCCGCACCGCCCGCCGCCAGCGCCGCCAGCGCCGTGAACCCGGCGCGCCGGGCGGCCGTCGCCGAGGCGACGGCGAAAGCGGGGCTGGCAAAGGCGAACAGGCTCCCCACGGCCGCGCCGGCGGCGAGTTCCTCGACCAGCGACGCGCCCGGCATTCGCGAAAGCGTCTCGGCCGCCACATCGAACCGGGCGCCGCCGCCCAAAAGCGCGGCGAACAGCGCCATCGTCATCAGGCCCGAAGCCGTGGTCGCCGCGTCGGTCCACACGAGGCTGCGCAGGCCCCCCGGCGCCAGCGACAGCGCCAGCACGACGGCGCATAGGGCCAGCGCCGCATCGGGACCGAGCCCGAGCGAGGCGCGCACGGTCAAAGCCGCATAGCCGAGCCCAGAGGCCGCCAGCGACCAGCCGCAAGCGCATAAAATCAGCGCGAAGGCGGCGCGGGTGAACACAGAGGGAAAGCGCGTCGCCAGCACATCGGCCAGCGCGCTTGCCTGCGCCGCCCGCCAGCGCGGCGCGCCGACCAGCACGGCGAAGACCACCCCTGCGATCACGCCGCGCCAAGGCAGACGCGAGGCGTCTTCCGCGGCGCCGGCGAAGGCGAGCGCGAAGCCGCCGATCGGGGCGGCGAGCGCCAGCCCCGCATAGAATGGCGGCACGCCGCGACGCGCGACCAGGAAATCGAGCAGGGTTTTCGCGCGCGTCAGCACGCCGAGCCCGGCCACGGCGATGAGGCCGGCAAGCGGCCCGAGCGCGGCGACCAACCGATCGGGCGCGCCGACCCGCTCCAGCGCGAAGATCGCCGCGACGACGAAAGCAAACGCCGCCGCCGCGAAGGCCGCCTTGAAGCCGACGGGCTCGCCCTTAGCCAAGGAGGAAATCGCGCATTGGCGCGATCTGGTCTTGGCTCGCCAGCCACGGCGCGTGGCCGATTCCGGCGAACGTGATGAGCTTGGCCTTCGGCCCGCGCCGCGTCATCGCCTGCGCGACTTCCGCCGAGAGAATGTCGGAGACGCCGCCGCGCAGCACCAGCGTCGGGCAGGATATGCGGTCCCACACGGCCCAGAGATCGACGTCCTGCGGCGGCGCGGCCTTGAAGGCGTCCCCGATATGGGGATCGTAGGCCCAGCCATAGCGCCCGTCCGGCCGCTGGCGCGAAGCCCCTTCGGCGAGGCCGAGGATCGTGGCGCGGGAGAGTTTTTCGGAGCCGACGAAATTGGCCGCCATCACATCGGCGACCGCGTCGAGGCTGTCGAATGTCGGATCGAGCCCGACATAGCCGGCGATGCGCTCCAGCCCGGCCTTGGCGACGACCGCGCCGATGTCGTTGACGACGAGCCGGCGCACGGGCGAACCCGGCGTCGCCGCCATCATCATGCCGAGGACGCCGCCCATCGACGTGCCGAGCCAATCGAGGCTCTCCACGTCGAGCCTGGCGATTAGCGCCGCGAGATCGGCGAGATAGAGGCCGTAGTTGTATCGGGCGGAATCGGGCAGATTGTCGCTCTGGCCTCTGCCCGGCATATCCGGGCAGATCACGCGATAATGGGCGCTGAGCGTTTCGGCCGCAATGTCGAAATCGCGGCCGTTGCGGGTGAGGCCGTGAACGCATAGCAGCGTCGGCGCCGCCGCCGGCCCCGGCCATTCGCGATAGGCGATGTTGTGGAAGCCCGAGGGGCCGAGGGCGGAGAGAAAGCGCTGGCGCATGGGGCCAGAATAGCCCCGCGAGCGCCGCGCGCAAGGCGGCGATCTCGGCTTGCTTGCGGCCTCGATTCGAGGAGGGACAGACGCCTATCGCCCACGGCTGCCTGTGCGGCCAATTGCGCAATGAGATCGCGACGGAAAAGCCGATCGTCGCGCGCCTCTGCTGGTGTCGCGACTGCCGGTATATCGGCGCCGGGACACCGCGCTGTTCGAGAAAGCGACGGGCGAGCGGGCCGTGTACGCCTCATAGGCCGACAGCGGCGCGACGATGCGGCGTTCGTTCCGCCCAAAGCTCTTGTCCCCGCGCTGGCCCCTAATGTTCCGAAATAAGCTCGGCGCCGGCGTCTTTCCCCCTCGGCTCGCCTCGGCTAAATCCTGCGCATGCCTCGCCGAGCCAAATCCGCCGACCCCATCGCCGCCCGCGAGCACGCGCGCCTCGCCGCCGAGCTTGCCGAGCATGACCGGCGCTACCATCAGGAGGACGCGCCGAGCGTCTCCGACGCCGAATATGACGCGCTGCGCCGCGCTTACGAGGCGCTGGAGAAGGCCCACCCGGAACTCATCGACGCCCAGTCGGCGAGGGTTGGCGCGTCGCCTTCGGAGAAATTCGCCAAAGTGCGCCACGTCGTGCCGATGCTGTCGCTCGGCAATATCTTCGCCGACGAGGAGGTGGCCGAGTTTTGCGCGCGCGTGCGCCGGTTCCTGGGCTTGGCTGAAGACTCAGCCCTCGCCGTCGTCGCCGAGCCGAAGATTGACGGGCTTTCCTGTGCGCTGCTCTATGAGCATGGCCAACTCATCCGCGCCGCCACGCGCGGCGACGGTTTCGAGGGCGAGGACGTCACCGCCAACGTGCTGACGGTCGCGGCGATCCCCAAGCGGCTCGACGGCGCGCCGGAGCGGCTGGAGGTTCGCGGCGAGGTCTATCTCGCCCATGAGGATTTCGAGCGCATCAACCAGCGTCAGGCTGCCGCCGGCAAGCCGACCTTCGCCAATCCCCGCAATTCCGCCGCCGGCTCCTTGCGTCAGCTCGACCCTAACGTCACCGCTGAACGGCCGCTGCAGTTCTTCGCCTATGCCTGGGGCGAGGTCAGCGCGCCCTTCGCGCAGAGCCAGCACGAGGCGCTGGCGGCCTTCGCCGGCTTCGGCCTGCCGGTCAATCCGCTGACCAAGCTCTGCCATTCGGCCGAGGAGATGCTCGCCCAATTCCGCGCCATCGAGGCGCAGCGCGCGACGCTCGGCTATGACATCGACGGCGTCGTCTACAAGGTCGACGATCTCGCGCTGCAACGCCGGCTAGGCTTCGTCTCCCGCAGCCCACGCTGGGCGGTGGCGCACAAATTCCCGGCCGAGCGGGCGACCACGCGGGTCGAGGCCATTGAAATCCAGGTCGGGCGCACTGGGGCGCTGACGCCGGTGGCCAAGCTCCATCCCGTCACCGTCGGCGGCGTCGTGGTGTCGAACGCCACGTTGCACAACGCCGACGAGATCGAAAGGCTCGATGTGCGCGTCGGCGACACCGTCGCCATCCAGCGCGCCGGCGACGTCATCCCGCAGGTGCTGGAGGTCGTGGCCGACGCGGACCATGAGGCGCGGCCGAAATTCGTCTTCCCCGACGTCTGCCCCGTGTGCGGCTCCAAGGCTTTGCGCGAGATCGACGAGAAGACCGGCAAGCGCGACGTGGTGACCCGCTGCACGGGCAAGCTGGTCTGCGCCGCGCAGGCTGTGGAGGGCCTCAAGCATTTCGCCTCGCGCAACGCCTTCGACATCGAGGGGCTCGGCGACAAGCAGATCGAGCTGTTTTACGCGAGGGGCCGCATCAAGACCGCCGCCGACATCTTCACGCTCGAAGCGCGCGACGGCCAAGGCGCCGAGCCGCTGCGGGAATGGGACGGCTTTGGCGAGACTTCGGCGCGCAATCTGTTCGCGGCGATCGCGGCGCGGCGCAGTATCGCCTTC
>JAJYDD010000117.1 GCA_021777795.1 Pseudomonadota bacterium
CAATCGCCGCGCCGAGCAGGAAGCCGAGCACCGTCTCCGTCCCGGTGATCCGCAACGCCTCGGCTATCGGCGCGCGCCGCTCGACGATGGCGCCCAGAATGCCGAACGGGCGCGGCAGCACATAGGCCGGCGCGTGAAAGACGACGGCCGCGATCTGCCAGAGGCCGAGAAGGGCGACGATCGCCACCGGGACGGCGAAGCGGTCGAGCGTCCTCATGCGCGCCGCCACCACACGAGCCTGCGTTCGGCGAGCGCCAGCGCGCCATAGAGCGCCGCGCCGAGCCCGCCGCAGACGAGGATGAGCGCCCAGACCCGCGCGATCTCTTCGACATAGAGCGCCTGCAACAGCATCACGCCGAGGCCGACCGTATCGCCGAACCATTCGCCGACGATCGCCCCGGCCAGCGCCAGCGATACGCCGACTTTCAATCCCACCATGAGGCTCGGCAGCGCGCTCGGCAGTTTCAGCTTGAAGAAGATCTGCGCCGGCGAGGCCCCGAAACTGCGCAAAAGCGCCGCGCGCTCTGGGTCGGCTTCCTGCAAGCCGCGCAGCGTGTTAACGGCGATGGGGAACAAGGCGAGATAAAACGCGATCACCGCCTTGGCCGCGAGCCCGTTGCCGAACCAGATCACCACGATCGCGCCGAAGGCGATGACCGGCACGTTCTGCAACACGACGAACAGCGGGAACACGCCGCGCTCCAGAAAGCGCGCGTAAGCGAAGCCGACGCCGCACCCGACGCCAATGACGCCGGCGAACAGAAAGCCGAGCAGCGTCTCCTCGCCGGTGCGCCAGAGGCCGGCCAGAAGGTCGGGCCAGACCGAACGCGCGTCGGCCAGCACGAGGCCGAGCGGCGGCAGATAGCGCGGATTGACCTTCATCGCCGGCGCCGCCAGGCCCCACAGCAAGGCCAGCGCGACAAGGCCCGGCAGCGGCGAGCGCATCATGCGAAGGGTCGCCGATTCCGCCGTCATGGCGCAGCCGTCCCGGCGAAGGCCTTCAGGCTTTCTTCCTCGATCACCGCCAGCAGCCGGCGCTTGATCTCGACGAATTCGGGCGAGGTGGCGAGCGAGGCCGCGCGCGGTCGCGGCAAGTCAATGCGCTCCTCGCGCTTGATCGTGCCCGGCCGCGCGGTCATCACCACGACGCGGTCGCCGAGGAAAATCGCCTCGTCGATGTCATGGGTGATGAACAGCACCGTGCGGCGGTGGCGCGCCCAGACATCGAGCAGCCAGCGCTGCATCATGCTGCGCGTCAGCGCATCGAGCGCGCCGAACGGCTCGTCGAGCAGCAACAAATCGCGCTCGAACAGGAAAGTACGCATCAGCGCCACGCGCTGGCGCATGCCGCCGGAGAGTTGATGCGGATAATGACGCTCAAACCCCTCCAGGCCGAATTCGGGAAACAGCGCCTGCGCCTTCTGTCGCGCCAGCTTGCGCGGCGCGCCCTCCACCTCCAGCGGCAGCGTCGCGTTGTCGATGACGCTGCGCCAGGGGAACAGCAGATCGCGCTGCGGCATGAAGGCGACCTTGCCGAGCAGCCCATAGTTTTGCTGGACCCTGCCCGAAAGCAGGATCGAGCCGTCCTCGTCCGGCGCGGCCAGCCCGGCGATGATGTTGAACAGCGTCGACTTGCCGCAACCGGAGGGTCCGATCAGGGTCACGAACTCGCCCGGCGCGATCGACAGATCGACGTTGCGCAGAGCCGGCGCGCCGTCGAACCGCTTCCAGACATTGACGAGCTGGAGATGCGCCCCGGGGTAGGCGGGCGCCGCTCGCGGCGGCGCCCGTTGCACCGCGTCGGCCGAGGACGTCACAGCTTCTTGTCCGCGTCGGGAACCTTCTTCCAGAATGACGCATCGAAAGCCGCGTTGAGGTCGACTGGCGTCTTCAGCGCCTTGAACTTGAGGAGGGTGGCCTGAACGTCGGCGATCGACTTCATGTCGATGGCGCCCAGGCCCTGCGAGCCGCCGAGCTTGGCCGTCATCAGCTTCTCTATTTCATCGAGCATCAGTTCCTGGTGCTTGCGGTTGAGCCCGGAGCCCGCCGCCATCACGATGTCGACGGCCTCGGCCTTGTGCTGGAAGGCGTATTTCCAACCTTTGAGCGTCGCGTCGAGGAAGGCCTGCACCTCCTGCGGCTTCTCATGAATCATCTTTTCCGAAGTGACCAGCGAATCCTGTTGCGTGGTGACGCCGGAATCGTCGGGCAGGAACAGCCTGATGTTGTTGATCCCCTGCTCCTTCAGCGTGTTGAGTTCGTTGTAGAGCGTGACGGTGGCGACGTCGTATTGCTTGTCGATGAAGGGCTGCATCGAGAACGGCTCGGCGATGATCTCGACATCCTTCTGCGACACGCCCTCGTGAGCGAGCATCGAATAGAGCGTATATTGCGGGCCGGTGAACCACACCGCGACCTTCTTGCCCTTGAAGTCCTTGACCGACTTGACGCCCGAATTGTCGTAGGTGACGAAGGCGAACGGCGTCATCTGCTGCGACATGCCGATGCAGACGAGCGGCAATCCCTTCTCGCGGGCGTAGAGCGTGCCCTCGGTGCCGCTGGCGACCCCGAAGGTGTCGGCGCCGGCGGCCACCAGCGTCTCGACATTGATGTTGGGACCGCCGGGATTGATCTTGGCGTCGAGTCCGGCCGCGCTGTAGAACCCTTTGGCCTTGGCGACGTAGACGCCGGCGAATTGCGCCTGCGGCACCCATTTGAGGCGGATCGAGACGGCGTCGGCGGCCTCGGCGGCGGCGGTCGCGATCCCGCCGATGGCGAGCGCGGCGGCCGCCAAGACCCAACGCCGTGTGGAAGAGAACGTCATATCCGACCCTCCTGAATATCCACGGAGGCTAAAGCAATATACGTACCAGCGGTCTCCGCATTTCGTGAAAATAACGAACGTGAGCGGAATTCTGGGCTTTTCAGCCCAATCCGCAGGCGCCGGCGGGTGAATCTTCGGGCATTGATTATGCAGAGATTGGCGTAATGTATACGCAAGCGAGGCCGCGACGACCGGGTGGCGAAGATGGGCGAACCGCTGTGGGCGGAGAGCGTGACGGCCCTGGCGCCGCGCCTACGCTCCGGCGAACTGTCGCCGGTGACGCTGACCGAACTGATGCTGGAGCGCATCGCCGCCTACGACGGGCGGCTGAAATCCTATGTCGCCGTCGCCGCCGAGCCGGCGCTGCGCGCCGCCCGGCGCGCCGCGGCCGAGCTTCGCGCCGGGCAATGGCGCGGGCCGCTGCATGGCGTGCCCATCGCCGTCAAGGACGTGTTCTACACGACCGCGATTCCGACCGGCCTCGGCAGCCCGATCTACCGCGATTGGACGCCGCCCTATGATTCGACAGCGACCGCGCGGCTTGAAGCGGCCGGCGCCGTCATGCTGGGCAAGCTGACCGCGACCGAGGGCGTCTACGCTCAACATCATCCGACGATCCCCGAGCCGATCAATCCGTTCGGCGCGGATTTGTGGACCGGCAATTCGTCGAGCGGCTCCGGCGTCGCGGTCGCCGCCGGGCTCGCTTATGCGACGCTCGGCACCGACACCGGCGGATCGATCCGCCTGCCGTCGGCGTGCTGCGGGCTTGTCGGCGTCAAGCCGACCTGGGGCCGGGTCAGCCGCCACGGCGTGCATCCGCTCGCCGAATCGCTCGATCACGTCGGGCCGATGGCGCGCTCGGCCGCCGATTGCGCGGCCTTGCTCGCCGTCATCGCTGGCCCCGACCCCGCCGACCCGACCGCCGCGCCCACGCCCGCGCCCGACTATCTCGCTGAGATCGAGGGCGGCATGGCGGGGCTGAGGCTCGGCGTCGATCGCGCCTTCGTCGAGGCCCACGCCACGCCGGAGGTCGCAGCGTCCCTCGAAGCGGCGGTGACGGTGGCGACCAAGCTCGGCGCCCGCGTCGTCGATGTCAGGTTCCCGCAAACGGAGCCGATCCTGCGCGGCTGGGCGGTGCAATGCGCGGTCGAGGCCGCGCGCGCCCACCGCGCCACCTATCCCGCGCGCAAGGCGGAATACGGGCCGCGCCTGGCCGCTCTGCTCGATCGCGGGCTCGCCCACAGCGGCCTCGATCTCGCCGAGGCACTGGCGGCGCGGCGCGCCTTCACCGGTGAGATGGCGCTGATGTTCGAGGCCATCGATCTGCTGGCCGTGCCGGCGCTGCCGGTGGCGGGCCCGTCGCTCGCTTTCATGAACGGCCTCGGCGAGGATCCGGCGGCGATCTTGGCGATCGGCCCGTTCACCGCGCCGTTCGACGTCTGCGGCTATCCGACGATCACCCTGCCGTGCGGCGTCAGCGCCCACGGCGCGCCGGTCGGCTTCCAGTTCGTCGCCAAGCCGTTCGCCGAAGCGCTGCTGTTTCGCGCCGGCCATGCCTACCAGGGCGCGACGGCCTGGCATCGCCGCCGCCCGGCGCTGTAAGGAGGCAACCTTGGCTGCGACCACGCTCAGAATGGCCGATATGCCCGCGCAACGCCCGCAGGCGCCCGCCGACGCGGCGACGGCGCGGGCGCGGTTCTTCAATTCCGGCAACGCCTTCAACCTGAAGCTGCCGCCCGTCCCCGCCGCCGTCTTTGCGTCGGCGCGCGCGGGCGCTGGCTTCACGCCCTGCGATCAGTCGGCGGCGATGGATCTAGGCTCGCCCGCCACCACGCCGCTGATGCTGGCGCGCTACGCCGTCGTCGCGCCCGGCGCGGCGCTGCGGGCGCGCTGGGCGGCCAGCGGCGCGATCTGGTATGTCATTCGCGGCGCCGGCGAGGCGGCGGTCGGCGGCGAGCGTTTCGCTTTCGGCGCCGGCGACGTCTTCCTGACCCCCGGCGGGCGCGACATCGAGATTACCGGCGACGCGACGCTTTGGCTGGTCACCGATGAGCCTTTGTTCGCCCTCGCTGGCGCTGAGCCGGCGTCCGAGGCGGTCGAGACCGTGCATTATCCCGCCGCCGAGATCGCCGCGCAGTTGCAGCGCGTCGTCGAGGCGGCGCCGGACGAGACGACTTCGGGCGTGGCGCTGATCTTTTCTTCCACCGCCCATGAGGCCAGCCGCAACATCCTGCCGACGCTGACATTGTCGCTCAACACCGTGCCGCCCGGCGAGCGCCAGCGCCCGCATCGCCACAATGCGGCGGCGATCACGCTCATCCTCAAGGGCGAGGGCGCCTATTCGTTGATCGGCGGCCAGCGCCAGGATTGGTCGCCGCACGCGACGCTGGTGACGCCGGCGGGCGAGCCGCACTCGCATCACAACCCCGGCGCGGGCCGCGCGCAGTTCCTCATCGTGCAGGACGGCGGGCTTCACTATCGCGCCCGCACGATGGATTTCGCTTTCCTCGAACCCTCGGACGCGGCGCCATGACAAAAGCGCGCCAGATGCATCTCGGCCCGTTCATCCTGGGCACGGGCAGCCACGTCGCCGGCTGGCGCTATCCCGGCGCCTTCGACAATTTCCAGGACATTGGCCAGGTCCGGCGCATCGCCGCCATCGCCGAGCGCGGCAAGTTCGATCTCATCTTCATGGGCGACAATCTCTACGCCGACCCCGCCGCCCATCCCTCCTACACGCTGCGGCTGGAGCCGCTGACCATGCTGGCGGCGATCGCGATGACGACGACCCGCATCGGCCTCGGCGCCACCGCCTCCACCACTTATGGCGACCCGTTCTCCACCGCGCGCGCCTTCGCCTCGCTCGATCACATCAGCGCCGGCCGCGCGGCGTGGAACGCCGTCACCACCGCCAATCCGGTCTCGGCGGCCAATTTCGGCCGCAACCATCCCGATCATAGCCTGCGCTACGAGATCGCCGAGGAGTTCGTCAGCGTCGTCAAGGGGCTGTGGGATGGTTGGGCCGACGACGCGCTGGTCGCCGACCGCGCGAGCGGGCTCTACATCGATCCCGGCAAGCTGCGGGCGCTCGATCATGTCGGGCCCTATTTCCAGGTCAAGGGGCCGCTCAACATCGGCCGCTCGCCGCAGGGCCAGCCGGTCGTGTTGCAGGCCGGCGGCTCGGCGCCGGGGCAGCGGCTCGCCGCCCGCACCGCCGATGTCGTGTTCTCGGTCGTGCAGGACATCGACGAGGCGCGCCAGCAATATGCCGGTCTCAAGGCGCAACTGCCGGCCTTCGGCCGCAGCGCGCAATCGCTGACCCTGCTGCCCGGCGTCATGCCGGTGGTCGGGCGCAGCGAGCGCGAGGCCTTCGACAAGCTCGCGCATTTGCAAAGCTTCGTCTCCGAACAGAACGCGCTGGCGCTGCTCGCCGATCGCTTCGGCCTCGACATGAGCGGCCGCGATCTCGACGGCCCGGTTCCCGACCTGCCGCCCTCCGACAATTACCATTCGTTCTCCAGCGTGATGCTGGCCAAGGCCAAGCGCGAGAACATGAAGCTGCGCGATCTCTACAACCTCATCGCCGCCGCGCGCGGCCATTGGGTGCTGTGCTGCTCGGCGACGCAGGTGGCTGATACGTTGCAACATTGGTTCGAGACCGGCGCCGCCGACGGCTTCAACGTGATGCCGCCCTATTTCCCGGGCGGCTTGGAGGATTTCGTCGATCTCGTCGTGCCGATCCTGCAAGAGCGCGGCCTGTTTCGCGCCGATTACGCCGGCGCGACGCTGCGCGATCATCTGGACCTTCCCCGGCCGGCGCGCTCGGCCTGACCTCGAACTCAAGGAGCCTTGCATGGATTTGCGTTTGAACGGCAAGACGGTCCTCATCACCGGCGCCTCGCAAGGCATCGGCGCGGGTCTGGCCGCCGCCTTCGCCGAGGAGGGCTGTCATCTTCACCTCACCGCGCGCAACCTCGCCAATCTGAGCGCGGTCAAAGAGGGCGTAGCGCAACGCTTTCCCGCCGCCGTCGTGACGCTGCATCCCCTCGATCTCACCGAGGCCGGCGCCTGCGAGCGGCTGGCGCGCGATGTCGGCGACGTCGATATTCTCGTCAACAACGCCGGCGTCATTCCCTCGGGCTCGTTGTTTGACGTCGACGAGGCGGCGTGGCGGGCCGGCTGGGAGTTGAAGGTTTTTGGCTACATCAACCTTTGCCGCATCTATTATGCGCGCATGAAGGCCGCCGGCGGCGGAATCATCATCAACAATATCGGCAACGGCGGCGAGGTCGGCGATCCCCGCTACATCGCCGGCGCCGTCGGCAACGCCGGGTTGATGACCTTCACCCGCGCGCTCGGCGGATCGAGCCTCGACGACAACATCCGCGTCGTCGGCGTCAATCCCGGCCCCGTCGACACCGACCGCATTTACGCCATGCTGAAGAAGCGCGCGCGCGATGTGCTGGGCGACGCCGACCGCTATCAGGAACTGGCCGCCACCTATCCGCTCGGGCGTCCCGCGCATGTGCATGAGATTACCGATCTCATCGTCTTCCTCGCCTCGTTCCGCTCCGGCTACACGTCTGGCGCGATCTTCACTGTTGACGGCGGCATCGCCGCGCGCCGCTCGATCGTCTGAGGCGGCCATGACCTTGCGCCTGGGCGTGCTGACGCCATCCTCCAATACCGTGGTCGAGCCGGAGACGGTGCGCCTGATGCCTGCCGACGGCTCGGTGACGGCGCATTTCGCGCGCGTGCGCGTGGTGCGGATCTCCGACAGCGACGCCTCGTTGCGACAGTTCGAGCTGGAGCCGACGCTGGAGGCCGCCGAACGTCTCGCCGACGCCGCGGTCGATCTCATCGTCTGGAACGGCGCCGCCGCCGCCTGGCTCGGCTTCGAGCGCGACCAGCGCCTCGTCGAGGCCATCGAGGCGCGCACCGGCATTCCCGCAACCACCGCGCTGCTGGCGATCAACGCACGCCTGAAGCGGCTCGGCGCGCGGCGGCTGGGATTGGTGACGCCTTATGTCCAGTCGATCGAGGCGCGCATCCTCGCCAATTATCGCGCCGCCGGCTTTTCGATTCCGGCCGCGGCGCGATGCGACATCACAGAGAACACCGCCATCGCCGCCATCGCGCCGCAGGAGATCGCGCGGATGGCGCGGCAGGTCGCGCAGGCGGGCGTCGATGCGGTTGTGATCCTTTGCACCAATCTCGCCGGCGCGCGCATCGCCAAGCCGCTGTCGGCCGAGCTGGGCGCGCCGGTGCTCGATTCCGTCGCCGTCGCGATTGAACATTGCCTCGAACGGCTGGGTTCGGTGGCTGCCGCCGACGTTCCCTCCCCCCTTGTGGGGGAGGGTTAGGGTGGGCGCGCCTCCGGCCGAAGGGCGGGCGCTCTAAGGCCGCCGGCAGACGAGGTCGATCTCTATGCGGGCGTCGTAGGCGAGGCCGGTGACGCCGACGCAGGTGCGCGCCGGCAGGCGATCGGAAGCGAAATAAGCGGCGTAGGCCGCGTTCATCGCCGCATAATCCTCGCGGAAATGGGTGAGATAGACACGCGCCATCGTCACATGTTCGAGCCCGAGGCCGAGGCCGGCGAGCACGCGCTTTAGGTTCTCCATAACCGCCTGCGTCTGGGCGACGATCCCTTCCGGCAGCACGCCGGGCGCGGCGGGGGTATCGGGCATCTGGCCGGTCACGAAGACGAAGCCGTCGGTCTCGACGGCGTGGCTGAACGGCGCCACCGGCTTCGGGCCGCCGGCGATCATATGGAATTTCATGGCTTGCAGTCTTTCCCGCGCTCGGCGAACAGGCATTTCCTGATGATGGCGTGCACGCCCCAATTGCCATCTACAACTTGAGTGACGCCGAAATCGACCGCCGCCGACATCAGCGCCACCGCCTCATCCTCGCTGAGGCCCTGCACCTGCATCAGGAAGCGCCGCGTCTTGCGGAAAGCGTCCTTCATGGCGAGATCCAGCGAGGATTTGGCGTAGACCGCGCTTTGCGCCTGCGCGCCGAATTCGGCAAGGTAGTTGGGATAGCTCAAGCCGGTGAGAATCCATTCCTGCGGCGTCTCGATCAGCGGATAGGTCAGATCCTCGAACGGCTGGCCTTTCAGATGCGCCTGCTTGTGCAGCACCACCAGAAATGTCCCGGTCATCGAACATTCGATCGCCGTCCCCGCCACCTCGCCGTCGCCCTGCGTGGCGTGGGGATCGCCGACCGACAGCAGCGCCCCCGCCGCCGAGACCGGCAGATAGACCGTGGCGCCGGGCCCTAGCCGCCAATTGTCGAGATTGCCGCCGAAATAGCCCGGCGGCACCGAATCGATGGCGCCGGTCTCGCGCGGCGCGACGGCGATGACGCCGAAATGCGGCCGCAGCGGAATGGCGACGCCTTCGAGCGCCACTCGCCGGCGCGCTGGCGGCGCGCGCACCGGCACGCCGGGATAATCGTAGGTCGCATGCAGGACGCCGGCGGGATCGAGCGTGGGAACCCAGCGATAGGCGTAGCGCGCGCGGGCGACGCCTGCGCCCGCGTCGATCTCGAACAGGGTGACGGTCTCGCGCGTCGGCGCGTCGGCCAGCAGGTCGTCGTAGTGATAGCCCCACCAGGCCGAGACCGAGGAGCCGAAGGCGCGCCCGGCATAGGCGGGATTGCCGCTGGGGCGGGGCGCGATGTCGAGCACCCGCACTTCCAGCACGTCGCCGGGTTCGGCGCCCTTCACCGCGATTGGGCCGGTGCAGATATGGACGCCGAAGCCCTCGCCGGCGCCGCGCCCGAAGACGCTGGCGTCGAGCGGCCCGGCGCCGCGCCGGTTGACGTTCTTGCGCGTCGCCGTCCAGCCGAACACGCTTTCGGCGCCGGCGTCGCCGTCGATCATCAATTCGGGATCGTCGGAGGCGTGCTGGGTCAGCGTCTCGATGGTGACGGTGTCGCCGGAGGCGATTTCGAGCACTGGCGCCAGCGCGCGGCTGAAATAGCCCCAATGCACATTGTCGGCCTCCGCCCGCAGATGATGGCGGCGGGCCTTGTGCGCCCGCGCCGGCGGCGCGGCGAGGCGCGCGCCGGCGGGGCCGGGCAGGGTGACATGGGCGCGCCGCGCCAGCGCGTCGCTGGGCCAGCCGCGCTGGCCGAGCGCGGGCGCCTTGGCGGGCGGGCGCGCCTCGCGCCGGAATTCGCGCGGCGTCTGGCCGAAACGCTGACGGAAGGCGCGGCTGAAATGC
>JAJYDD010000118.1 GCA_021777795.1 Pseudomonadota bacterium
TCTCATGAGCGTGCCGCCTTCCGCGATCGCATAAGGGCGCCGTCGGGCGCGGCGCGCTCGTCGGACAAGGGCGTCGAGGCCCGGATGAGGTGTGGTTTGCCGGATGACAGGACCTTCGTTGGTCCGCGCGGCTATGCAGCGAAGGTCGTTCCTCGCGTTGCGTTGCAAAATGCGCGCGGCGCCAGCGCGGCGCAACTCCAAATGTTGGGCGGGTCAAGCTCAGCGTCGCGCCAGTCTGACGCTATCTTGGGCGCCGGGGGGCGAGCCGGCGCGGCGCGCAGCTTGCAGGAAGCGGGAAGTTGAGCGAAGGATGGGCATGGCGGATGGCGCGCTGGCGATTGTGGTCATCGACGATAAGCCCGCGCGCGCGGCGGTGATCGAAGAAGGTCTCAGAGAGGCCGGCTACAGCGCGATCACCATCTTCACGGACATGCGCCATCTGTTGCGCCAGATCGTTGACGCCGCGCCTGATGTCATCATCATCGACCTGGAAAATCCCAATCGCGACGTGCTGGAGGAGATGTTTCAGGTCTCGCGCAGCGTGCCGCGACCGGTGGCGATGTTTGTCGATCAATCGGACAGCGCCTCCATCGAGGCGGCGATCGAGGCTGGCGTGTCGGCTTATGTCGTCGATGGCATGCGCAAGGAGCGCATCAGGCCCATCGTGGAAATGGCGATCAGCCGCCACAAGGCTTATCGCCGGCTGAGGGATGAACTCGACCGCGCCAAACAGGCGCTGGAGGACCGCAAGGTGATCGAACGGGCGAAGGGAATCCTGATGAAGTCGAAAGGGGTCAGCGAGGCCGAGGCGCACGCCCTGTTGCGCACGACCGCGATGAACGAGAGCCGGCGCGTGGCGGAGGTCGCGCAGGCGCTCGTCACGGCGGCCAAGCTGCTGGGATGAGCGCCGTGGAGGCGCTGACGCTCGGCTTCATGCCGCTGGTCGATTGCGCGCCGCTGGTCGTCGCCAAGGAACAGGGCTTCGCCGAGGCCGAGGGCCTACGGCTGACGCTGGCGCGCGAAACCTCGTGGGCCAATGTGCGCGACCGCGTCATCGTCGGCCATTTCGACGCCGCCCATATGCTGGCGCCGATGCCGATCGCCTCGACGCTGGGACTCGGGCCTTTGGCGACGCCGATGATCGCGCCATTCTCGCTCGGCCTCGGCGGCAACGCCATCACGCTGTCGCCGCCGTGGGTCGAAGCAATGCGGCGGGGCGGGGCGGGACTGAACGACGGGCCGGCGGCGCTGGCGCAAGCCTTCGCGGCGGTCGTGGCGGGCCGCGCGACGCCGACGCTCGCCGTGGTGCATCCGTTTTCGGCGCATAATTACGAATTGCGCTATTGGCTCGCCTTCGCCGGCCTCGATCCCGAGCGCGATGTCGAGATCGTCGTGCTGCCGCCGCCGTTGATGGCCGATGCGCTGCGCGAGGGCCGCATCGACGGTTTTTGCGCGGGCGAGCCGTGGAATTCGCTGGCGGTTGAGGCGGGGCTTGGCGCCATCGTCGCCACCAAATCGGCTTTGTGGCGCCAGGGGCCGGACAAGGTGCTGGGCTTGCGCGCCGATTTTCTGGAGCGCCGGCCGAAGGCGCTGGCGCCGCTGATTCGGGCATTGCACGCGGCGGCGCGCTGGGCCGGCGCGGCGCAGAACCATTCCGCGCTCGCCGAATTGCTGGCGCGGCCCGAATATCTCGACGCGCCGGCGGACATTCTCGCGCGCGCGCTCAGCGGGCGCATCGTGCGCACGCCGGGCGAGGCGGCGGCGCAAATCCCAGATTTCCTCGAATTTTACGCCCATGCGGCGAATTATCCGTGGCGCAGCCATGCGCTGTGGTTTGCGGCCCAAATGGCGCGCTGGGGGCAGGTCGCCTATTCGCCTGAGCGTTTCGCCAAGGCCGCCAGCGTCTATCGGCCGGACCTTTTCCGCGCGGCGCTGGCGCCGGTCGGCGTCGATGTGCCGCGGGCGGACGCCAAGGTCGAGGGCGCGCTGATCCGCCCGACCCCGGTCGCCTCGCGGTTGGGGACGATGGTGCTGGGCCCAGACGGCTTCTTCGACGGGCGGCGCTTCGACCCGGATGAAGTGGAGGCCTATCTCTCCGGGTTTTAGCTATTGTCGGCCTGGATGGCGGCGACGACGGCGTCGGTGACGATGCGCGTCGTCGCCTTGCCGCCGAGATCGGGCGTGTGCAATTCCGGCGTCGCCGTCACGCGCTCTATAGCCCGCATCAGCCGCGCGGCGGCGGCGGGCTCGCCGATATGGTCGAGCAGCATCGAGGCCGACCAGAACGTGCCGACCGGATTGGCGATTCCCTTGCCCATGATGTCGAAGGCGGAGCCGTGGATCGGCTCGAACATCGAGGGGAATTGGCGCTCGGGGTTGAGGTTGGCGGTGGGGGCGATGCCGAGCGAACCGGCCAGCGCGGCGGCGAGATCGGAGAGGATGTCGGCGTGCAGATTGGTGGCGACGATGGTGTCGAGGCTCTCGGGTTTCAGCGTCATGCGCATGGTCATGGCGTCGACCAGCATCTTGTCCCAGGTCACGGCC
The DNA here is from genome assembly GCA_021777795.1 of Pseudomonadota bacterium. GTDB lineage: Bacteria > Pseudomonadota > Alphaproteobacteria > Rhizobiales > Beijerinckiaceae > Roseiarcus. The sequence continues at coordinate 2,545 of JAJYDD010000118.1, forward strand.
GGGAATTCGGCGGCGACTTCAGCGGCGATCTCGTCCCACATCACCATTGCGTGGCGCTGTGCGTTGGATTTGGTGACGACGGTGAGGAATTTGCGCGGCCGGCGCTCGGCAAGCCTGAAGGCGAAGCGCATGATGCGGGTGACGCCGGCCCGCGTCATGATCGAAACGTCGGTGGCGACCTCCTCGGGCAATCCCTGATGCACGCGCCCGCCAATCCCGGAATATTCGCCCTCCGAATTTTCGCGCACGATCACCCAATCCAGCTCGGGGCCGGAGACGCGGCGCAGCGGCGATGTTATGCCCGGCAATATGCGCGTCGGGCGCACGTTGGCGTATTGGTCGAAGGGCTGGCAGATCGCCAGCCGCAGGCCCCACAGCGTCACATGGTCGGGGATGTCGGGATGGCCGGCGGAGCCGAACAGGATCGCGTCGTGATGCCGGATTTGCTCGCGCCCGTCTTGCGGCATCATGCGGCCGTGGCGTTTGTAGTAATCGCCGCCCCAGTCGAAGCGGTCGAAGGCGAGCGCGAAGTTTTCGCGCGCGGCGAGGGCTTGCAGCACTTCGACGCCGGCGTCGATGACCTCGCCGCCGATGCCGTCGCCGGGGATGGCGGCGATGCGATAGGTTTTCATGGGGTGGCCTCCGGCGGCGGGGAAGTTGACGGGGCCGATCCTTCGAACTCGCGCTTCCAATCCTGGCCGCCATAGAACAGGCGAAGCACGGTCACGCGGTCCTCATCGACGGTGAAGGCGACGGTGACGCGGCGCTCGAAGCCGACGATGCGCAGGCCGTGACGGATATCGTTATAGCGAGTCCCGCGTTCGGCTCCGAACTCCAGCCGTTCGCAGAAATCGCGCAGCCGCCGCAGATAGTTGAGCGCCGTCGTCAATCCCGCCGCAGTCTCGACCGTTTCAAGTATCCTAGCCGCATCGTCTTCCGAGCGTATTGAATATTGGACGATTCGCCGCTTCACTCGGCGGCCTTGGCGCGGGAAACGTGAAGCTTGCGGACATCCTCAAGCCATTGTTCGCCCGAAACCGCCCGCTCCGGATGCGCCTTCATCTCGTCATAAGTGGGCGCGACTTCCTCGCGCAGCCAGCGCTCCATCGCCGCGTCGCGCGCTTGCAGGGCGCGCAGGCCGTCGCGGACGACCTCGCTCGCGGTTGCGTAAGCGCCGGAAGCGACCTGCGCGTCAATGAAGGCGGCCTGTTCGGCGGAAAGGCTGACGGTGCGTTTCTCGGCTGAGGGCATATCGGACTCCGGGCATGAAGATAACATACCCCCGCCTGTCGCGTCACGCCCAGCCCGGCAACTCGCGACGCGCCACCGCTTCCAGCACCGCAATCCCCTCGTCGGAATCGTTGAGGCAGGGGATGGCGGCGAATTGCTCGCCGCCGGCCTCGTGGAAATATTCGGCGTTTTCGACGCCGATCTCCTCCAAGGTCTCCAGGCAATCGGCGGCGAAGCCCGGCGTGATGACGGCAAGGCGCTTGACGCCCTCCTGCGCCAGCGTCCGCACGGTTGCATCCGTATAGGGTTTCAGCCATTCCGCGCCGCCGAAGCGCGATTGGAAGCTCATGCGCAGGCGCTTTTCGTCGAGGCCGAGCGCCTCGCGCAACAGCCTCGTGGTTTTCGCGCAATGGCAGAAATAGGGGTCGCCCTTGTCGAAATAATCCTGCGGGATGCCGTGGAAGGAGGCGAGCAGCACCTCGGGCTCGAAGTCGAGCTTGGCCAGGCCGGCGCGCGTCGAGGCGGCGAGCGCCTCGATATAGGCGGGCTCGTCGTAATAGGGCGCGGCGACGCGCAGGGTCGGCTGCCAGCGCATCGCCTTCAGGGCGTCGAACGCCTTGTCGCAGACGGTGGCCGTGGTGGCGGCGCAATATTGCGGATAAAGCGGAACCAGCAGGATGCGGTCGCAGCCGGCCTGTTGCAGCGCGGCGAGCCGGCTGGCGATCGAGGGCTTGCCATAGCGCATCGCCCACTCGACCAGGATAGGCCGCGCGCTTGGCATCAGGGCGAGGTTGCGCCCGAGTTTTTGCGCCTGCGCGCCGGTGATGGTTTTCAGCGGGCTTTCGTTGAGTTCCTTGTTCCAGATCGAATCGTAATCCTTGCCCTTGGCGCCGGGGCGCTTTGTGAGGATGATGAGATTGAGGATCGGCCACCACAACCAGCGCGGCGTCTCGATGACGCGCCGGTCGGACAGGAATTCTTTGAGATAGCGCCGCATCGACCAATAATCGGTGGCCTCCGGCGTGCCGAGATTGACGATCAGCACGCCGACCTTGCCGCTAGCGACGGCCGGGTGGCCGGCGGGCTTGGCGTCGGCGAAGACGCGGGCGGGGGGCGTCGCGTTCATCCGCGCGCCCGCGCTCTTTGGCTGGGGCGCCTCACGCGCCGTCCGCCGGGGTGAAATTCGTCGCCACGCCGTTGATGCAATAGCGCAGGCCCGTCGGCGGCGGCCCGTCGGGGAAGACGTGGCCGAGATGCGAACCACAGCGCGCGCAATGCGCCTCGGTGCGCACCATGCCCCAGGAGCGGTCGGTCGAGGTCTCCACCGAACCGGGCACGGGATCGTTGAAACTCGGCCAGCCGGTGCCGCTCTCGAACTTGCGCTGCGATTCGAACAAGGGCTGTCCGCAGCCGGCGCAGGCGAACACGCCCGGCCGCTTTTCGTAGTTGAGCGCGCAGGAGCCGGCGCGCTCGGTGCCGTGCTCGCGCATGATGTGGAATTGCTCCGGGGTCAGCAGCGCGCGCCACTCGGCCTCGGTGTGGGTGACGGGATAGGTCTTGGCGTCCATGTGGTCCTCCTTGCGCCAGAATATCGTCGTCGGCTAGTCCGCTTCAACCCGCCGGCGCCCGTTCGGTCGAAGTTTGGGCGCCCGCCAGCCGCGCGAAGGCGCCGCCGCGGGCGACAAGCTCTTCGTAAGCGCCGGTCTCCACGATACGTCCGCGCTCGAACACCAGGATCACGTCGGCGTTACGGATCGTCGACAGTCGATGCGCGATGACGAAAGTGGTGCGTCCGCGCCGCGCGCTCTCCAGCGCCGCCTGGAGCCGCGCCTCGGTGGCGGCGTCGAGCGCCGAGGTCGCCTCGTCGAGAATGAGGATCGGCGGGTCTTTCACCAAGGCGCGGGCGATGGCGAGGCGTTGGCGCTCGCCGCCGGAGAGATTGCGGCCGCGCTCGCCGAGGGGCGCCTGGAGATCGACGACGAAATCGGCCTGCGCCAGGCTCAGCGCGCGAGCGATTTCGGCCGCGCTCGCGTCGGGCTTGCCGATCCTGAGGTTGTCCTCGACCGAGCGGGCGAGCAGATAGGGCTCCTGCAACACGACGCCGATGTTGGCGCGCAGCGAGGCCAGCGTCATATCGCTAATGTCGAGGCCGTCGATGGTCACGCGGCCGGCCTGTGGGTCGAAGGCGCGATGCAGCAGCGCCATCGCCGTCGATTTGCCGGACCCCGTTGCGCCGACCAGCGCCACCGTGCGACCCGCGCGGGCCTCGAAGGTCACGTGCGAAAGGGCGGGGCGGTCGCTATAAGCATAGGCGACGTTCTCGAACCGCACATGGCCGGCGAGGCGGCCGACGGCGCGGGCGCCGGGTCGGTCGGTCACGGCGAGCGGCGCCGCCATCGCATCGAAATAAAGCGTCAGATCCGCCGCCGCGCCGAAGATGCGGTAGAGAAAGCCGTTGATCTGATCGAGCCGGCCGATGAGTCCGCCCGCCAGCCCCATGAAGGCGACGATCTGGCCGAGCGACGTCTCCCCTCGCATATCGAGCCAGACGCCTGCGATCAGCACGCCGATGAGGGTCAGCGTCGCGCTGGCGCGGGTGGAGATCGTCGCCAGCGCCCACCACGCCAGCACCGGAAATTGCGCCGCCAGATAGCGCGCGCTGGCGGCGCGATAAGCCACGGCCTCGTCGCCGGTGCGTGCGAAAGCCTGCAACATCGGCAGGTTCGCGAGCGCGTCGGCGACTTGGGCGGCCATCCCGTGATAATGGCCGTCGGCCGCGCCCTGATGGCGCTTCGTGCCGCGAATGACGGCGTTCATCGCCAGTCCGAAAACGGCGACGAGGCCGATCAGCGCCAGAGCGAAGCGCCAGTTGACCGCCAACGTCGCCGGCAGGGTCACGAACAGCGCCACGAATGCCGCGCAATGCTCGCGAAAGAAGGTCAGCCACAGGCCGAACATGGCGTTCGGCCCGTCGAGCATGATCTTGGTCAGCTTGCCCGTATGGGTCTCAGCGTGGAAGCTTGCGGGCAGGTCCATGAGATGGGCGAAGAAATCCGCCATCGCCGCCATGCGGCGGCGCTGCGCCAGACGGTCGGAATAGAGCGCTACGGCGACGCCGGCCAGAATCGCGAAGAGGCCGAACCCGCCCCAGGCGGCCATCGGCGGGGCGATCTCGCCCCATTGCGGCGGCCGATGCGCCCCTTGCGCCGCCGCCAGCCGGTCGACGACCCGCCCGAGCAGCAAGGGCTCCGCGAATTGCGCGAAGGCGACCGCGATATTGGCCGCCACCAGCGCCAAGGCGAGGCCGCCCTCGGGGCGCAACTGCCACAGCACGCGGGCGTAAAGCTTGAGGTAGCGCATTTGCGGCGGCTCTATAGCAGAGCGTGCGTCAAAAACTCACGCGCAGGCCCGCCGAAGGGGCGAAATTGGCGCTGTTCAGGAAGCCGCTCGCGATGCCGCCGGAGGCCTGCGAATACATCATCCCGGCATAGAGATCGACGCGATTGATCGGGCGATAGTCGATCAGCGCGGAGACCGCCTGTAGATCGCCGGCGCAATAGCCGTTCACTGTCCCCTGCGGCGTCGCGCCGGGCGCGGCGGCGATGGTGTTGGGGCCGCAGGCGCTGGGCTTGGCGGTCGGCGGCGCGTAATCGTTCTGATGCGCGAGATAATAAGCGCCGACGAGATCGAGATCGGGGCGCAGCGCATAGCGCGCGCCGGCCCAGGCGACCTGGAGACGCTTGTTGTTGACGTAAGCCGTCGTGTTGACCGCGCCGGGCAGCACCGTGTAGCCGCCGAGCGAGGCGAAACCGCCGGGGAACGCGCGGTCCGGGGGCGAGAACACCGCGTATTCGTAGCCGCCATAAAGCGTCCAGGGGGCGGCGCGGTATCGGGCGGCGAGGATCGCGCCGTCGATATTGGCGAGCGTGGCTTTGAGATTGTCGGGACCGACGCCGGCGGGCAGCGGATTGTCGCCATAGAGCGACAGGGCGACGGCGTCGCGCGCGTGGCTGTAAACCGCGTCCAGCGATAGCGCGCCGAAATCCTTGCCGAGATCGACCTGCACGGCGCCGTTGGAACCGTTGCCGAGCGCATAGCCCCCGAACTGCCAGATCGCGCCTGCCCGATAGGTGGCGCCGCTCCAGGCGTATTTGAGCGCGCTCTCGTAGCGCGTCGTCTCGGTGTCCCCGACGCCGCCGACATAGGCGGCGGAATTGCCGATCAGCGAGAAGGCGTAGGAACCGAGCATGGGATCGTAACTCGACGCCACATCGGCGCTGTAGGAATTGAGCCGGCCGACGCTCAGCGCGCCGTAAACCTGGTTGTGCACGCCGACATAGCCCTGGGTGTTGTCGAACTGCCCGGCGCGGCTGGAATCGCCGTTGGCGGTCTGATTGGCGAGGGTGCGGGCGTTGTTTTCGACCAGCGAGGCCGGGCCATTGGCGAGACGCAGCGAATAGGGGTCGAAATCGGTGTCGATGTTGCCGATCAGCGACCAGCCGGGGGCGATGTCGATGTCGGCGGCAAGGCCGATGTTGGAGCGTTGGAGGCCGTTGGGCACGAGCTGCCATCGCGGCCGATTGCTGAATTTGGCGATCAATTCCTGCACGCCCTGCGGATAGGTCGGGTTGAAGGCGGCGGCGTGGGAGGAATAGCCAAAGCCCATGTCGACGACGCCGTAGAGCGCGATTCCGCGCCACGCCAGCGGGCAAGGCTTCGGCGAGGTGGACAAGAACGCGCCGAGATTGCCAAGGCAGGAGGTCGGCGGGTCCGGCGGCCTCTGTGGTTGAGCCGCTTGCGCGCCGAAAGCCAGCAGAGCGCCGACTAAGGGCGCCATCGCCGCGGATTGTCTCACATGCCACCCAACGCCCGCAATGGGTTTAGCCCGAAGGCCCGGCCCGGTCCTGCGAGGGATCGGGCCGACTAAAAATATTTTTAGTCCAGACAGAAGATAATGTCTACTATTTTTGTATGTTTATAGGCGAGTGGACGAAGGCTACCGTGTCGCCACCAGGATCGGCGTCTCGCGGTAGAGGCGAGGGAACAGCCGCTTCAGCGTCGCCACCTTGGGCGCGTCGTTGAAGGCGACATAGGGCTCGCGGGGATGGCGGGCGGCGTAATCCTGGTGGTAGCTCTCGGCCGGATAGAACCGGGCGCCGGTGACGACCCCGGTGGCGAGCGGCCGCGCGAAGGTCTTGGCGGCGTCGATCTCGGCGATATAGGCGCGCGCGAAGGCCGCCTCGGCGGCGTCGGCGGCGAAAATCTCGGAGCGATATTGACGCCCCTCGTCCGGCCCCTGCCGGTTGACCTCGGTCGGGTCGTGCGCGGCGGAGAAATAGACCCGCAGCACGTCGCCGAGGCCGATCTGGCGCGGGTCGAACGTCACCTCGACGGCCTCCGCGTAGTCGGTGCGGCCGGCGCTGACGTCATCGTAGCTCGGGCGCGGCGTCACGCCGCCGGCATAGCCGGCGACCGCGCTATCGACGCCCTTCAGGTGCTGGAACACGGCCTGAACACCCCAGAAGCCGCCACCCGCAAGCACGACGGTCTCGATTGGCGCCGAAATCGCGGGCGCGGCTCTATGCGGCGCTGGCGCGGCGACGGGGTCGCCGCCGACGGCCGAAAATGCCGCCGCGCCGACGAGCGCGGCTGAGACGGCGAACGCCACGGCGGGCGCCACCGGAAAACTGGGCATGGAAACGATCCTATTTTGCAGTGCAGCATATGCACCGACGCTACGTGGCGCGCCAAGGCTTCGTTTCAAGGATTCACGCAAATTTCAGCGCATTTATAAATTTTACGCCGCCGTGGCGCTTGACGCGCCGAGGCCTTACATATTCGCGACAACACCGCCCGAGAGCCCGCCTTGTCCGAATCCGCCCTTTCCCGCCTCGCCCCCACGCCTCGCCTGCCGGCGCTGTTCATCGGCCACGGCAACCCGATGAACGCCATCGACGACAACGCCTATAGCCGTGCCTGGGCTGATCTCGGCGCCCGCCTGCCGAAGCCGCAGGCGATCCTGTGCGTCTCCGCTCATTGGATGACCCAGGGCGGCGCGCTCGCCCATGTCGGGCGGCGGCCGAAGACCATCCACGATTTCGGCGGCTTTCCGCGCGCGCTCTATCAACAGCAATATCCCGCACCCGGCGCTCCCGACGCGGCGCAAGCGACCATCGAACTCGTGCGCTCGACCCACCTTCAGGCGGATGAGGAATGGGGCCTCGACCACGGCGCCTGGTCGGTGCTGATCCGCATGTTCCCCGGCGCCGATGTGC
>JAJYDD010000119.1 GCA_021777795.1 Pseudomonadota bacterium
TTCCGCGAACTCCATCACCAGGAGCTTTTCGGGCGCGTTGCGCACGGCGGCGGGGTCGTTGACGACGAGCGTTTGCGGCGCCAGGCGCTCAAGAAAATGCGTCGAGGTGATGTAGGCGAGATCGAACGGCGGATCCTGGCGCAGCAGCACGACGTCGAAATCGCGCAAATTGCGACGACTGACCTCGCCGAGGCTGGCGTGGTCGCCGGCGACGTCTTGCACCTTGAGCGGCTGAACATAGGCGTAGACGTCGGTCCCGAGCTGCGACAGGCGCTCGGGCGTGTAATAGGAAAGCGCATGGCCGCGCGCTTGCGCCTCCAGCAGCAGGGCGAAGGTCGAATCGCCCGCGACATTGATCCGCGCGATCGGATCCATCTGAACGGCGACGTTGAGCGCCATCATCATCCCTCGAATTCCAGGCCGAATGCGTCTTCGATATGGAGAGGCGCGGGGCCGCCGTCCAGCAAAACCGCATCGCCGCGCAGCACGTAGCCGTCCGCCGCCCAGGGGTTGCGCGCGATCCAGGCGTTCGCCGCGCGGGCGAGCCGGCGGCGCTTGGTCTCCGTGATCGCGCCGAGCGCGATCTCGATTCCGGCGCGCGCCTTCACCTCGACGAAGGCGATCGCGCCCTCGCGCTCGGCGATAATGTCGATCTCTCCGCCCCGAATGGTGAACTTGCGCTCCAGGATGCGATAGCCCTGCGCCGCCAGATATTCGGCGGCCAGCGCTTCCGCGCGCTGACCGAAGGCGCGCGCCCGGATGCGGCGGCCTTCGCTCGTTGTGGTCACGGGAGGCGCTTTCCCGCCAGCGCCAGCGCCTGCGCATAGACATCGCGGCGCGGCAGGCGGTGGCGCGCGGCCAGGATCGCCGCCGCGTCCTTGGTGGTGTGGGCGGCGAGCAGGGCTTCGAGTTCGGCGCTGAGCGCCGCCGGGTCCAGCGCCGCGCGCTCCGGCGGCGCGCCGACGACGATGACGATCTCGCCCTTGGTCTCGGCCGCGCCGTAATGGGCGGCGAGTTCGTCGAGCGGGCCGGAATGCAGGGTCTCGTGTAGCTTCGTCAGTTCGCGCGCGACACAGGCCGGCCGGGGGCCGAGTTCGGCGGCGAGATCGGCCAGGCATTCGCCAAGCCGCTGCGGCGCCTCATAAAATACCAAGGTCGCCTCGATGGCGGCGAGCGCGTTGAGCCGGGCGCGGCGCGCCTCGGCCTTGGGCGGCAGGAAGCCCTCGAACAGGAAGCGGTCGGTCGGCAGGCCGGCGGCGACCAGCGCGGACAACAGCGCCGAGGCGCCGGGGATAGGATGCACGGCGAAGCCCGCCGCGCGCGCTTCCGCCACCAGCTTGAAGCCGGGATCGGAGATCAGCGGCGTGCCGGCGTCGGAAATCAGCGCCAGCGCCTGCCCCTGGGCAAGCCGCGCCAGCGCCTCGGGCCGGGCGCGCTCCGCGTTGTGCTCGTGATAGGCGCTAAGCGAGGTCGCGATGCCGTAATGGTCGATCAGGCGGCGCGAATAGCGGGTGTCCTCGGCCAGAATGAGATCGACGCCGGCCAGCACTTCGAGCGCGCGCAACGTGATGTCGGCGAGATTGCCGATGGGCGTGGAGACGATGTAGAGCCCGGGTTCAGGCGCCTCGCGGCGGGCGCCGAGGGCCGGAAATGGCGCCGCCGTGCGGCTCATACGCTGACTTCCCCTTCGCCGGCGAACGCCAAACTCGCGAAAGCTCGCCTTGGCGTCGCCATCGCTTTATCATCTTCCCCGCCCTTTGACAGTCGATACATGCTAAGGCGTCGGCTTTAGGGGGCCGCGCCGGCGATTCGAGCGGGGAGTAGAGCATGCGGGCGCGTAGCGCGCATTTTAGCGGCAAGACAGCGGGCGCCTTCGCGCTGGCGGGGGGCCTCGCCCTGTTCGTCGGCGGCTGCAACTCGCCGGGTCTTGGCAGCTTCACCGAGAAGCCCGAGACCCAGACGCCGCCCGTCGAGGCCCAGCCGCTGGTCGCGCAGGCCACCGCCCCCGTCGGGCAGACCTACGGGACGGGCGCGGTGCGCGTCGGCATGATCCTGCCGCTGACCCAGAACGGCGCGCCGAGCCCCATCGGACAGGCCTTGTCGAACGCCGCGCAAATGGCGATCGGCGACGGCGGGGCGGGCGACGTGACGCTGATGGTGCTCGACGACCGCTCGACGGCCGATGACGCCGCCTCGGCCGCGCAGGCTGAGGTGAAGGCGGGCGCGCAAATCATCCTCGGCCCCCTGTTCGCGGCCAGCGTGCGCGCGGTCAGCGGCGTGGCGAAATCCGCCAACACGCCGGTCATCGCATTTTCGACCGATGCAACGACTGCCTCGGATGGCGTCTACCTGCTGTCGTTCCTGGTGCAGACCTATGTCGACCGCATCGTCGATTTCGCGGTCTCCAAGGGCAAGAAAAACCTCGCGGCGCTGGCGCCTCAGAACGATTACGCCAATGCCGCGATCGACGAGTTCAAGGCCGAGGCCTCCCGCGTTGGCGCGACCGTCGTCGCCGTCGAGCGCTATCAGCCGGGCGAGGCGGCGGCGGCGGTCGGCGCGCTCATGCGCGACGCCCCCAATGTCGAGGCGGTGCTGATCCCCGAGCAGCCCGACTCGCTGCCCTCGGTCGCCAACGCCATCGGCACGGCGGGCTTGAAGACGCAATTGCTGGGCACCGGGGTCTGGAACGATCCCCGGGTGGCTGCGCTGCCGTCGATGCAGGGCGCCTGGTATTCGGCGCCCGATTCCTCCGGCTTCAACGCTTTCGCCAAGCGTTATCGCGCCAAATACAATGCCGACCCGCCGCGGCTGGCGACGCTATCCTATGACGCGGTGTCGCTGGCGGCGGCGCTGGCGCACACGCAGAACGCGCAGCGCTACTCGCCCTCGGTGCTCGCCAATCCCTCCGGCTTCAACGGCGCCGACGGCGTGTTCCGCTTCCGCGCCAACGGGCTCAACGAGCGCGGGCTGGCGGTGGTGCAGATCATCGGCGGCGGCGGCGTCGAGGTCATCAGCCCCGCGCCGAAAAGTTTCGCGGGCGGCTGAAGGTTCAGATCACCAGCATCAGCGCCAGACTGGCGAGGCCCGCGATCGCGCAATAATAAGCGAAGGGTTTCAGCGCGTTGAACTCGTGGCTGTGGAACCAGCGCATCAGGACCACGAGGCTGGCGTAAGCGACGAGGCCCGCCGTCACGCCCGAAACGAGCGCGGCGAAGCCCAGCGTCGAGCCCTGATGCAGCAGCTTCGGCGCCTCGTGAACGGTCGCGCCGAGAATGATCGGCGTCGCCATTAGAAAGGAGAAGCGCGCGGCGTCCTCGTGCTTGAGCCCGGCGACAATGCCGGCCGAGATCGTCAGCCCCGAGCGCGAAAAGCCGGGAACCAGCGCGAAACATTGCGCCACGCCGATCGCCAGCGCCCCCTTCCAGTTGAGCTGGTCGAGCTGGCCGACGCCGCGCCCGGCGATTCGGTCGCAGAAATAGAGCAGCGCGCCGTTGAGAATCAGCACGAAGGCGACGAGCGAGGGATTGCCGAAGGCTTCCCGCAGCTTGTGCTCCAGCCCCGCGCCGACGATCACAGCCGGGATCGTGGCCAGAATGACAAACAGGAAGATGCGGCGGTCGGCGACGGCGCGCGGCGTGTCGGCCTTCAGCACCGAGCCCAGGAACGCCGCCCAGTCGCGCCAGAAATAAACGAACAGCGCGATCGCCGTGCCCAGGTGCATGACGACGAGATAGGGCAGGAAATCGGGCCTGTGGATGAGGTCGCCCCAGCCGACGAGGCGGGGGAAAATGACGGCATGGCCGAGGCTGGAGATGGGGAAAAGCTCGCTCACCCCCTGCAACAGGGCCATCACAACGGCTTCAAAAAAACTCAACGTCGCCCCCGCTTCGCGGCGTGGCTCAGGCCCCGAATCACGCCGGCCGCGGTCGGCGCGCGGCTTTTCTTATACGGTTTTTCATCCAGCGCGACCCATCGCGCTCGCGCGCCCGAATCCGGGCGCGCATCGCAAGCCTGCCTTTTACAAAAAAGGGCGGGCTCAGCAGGTCGCGTGGCCGCACTTATGCACGTCTTCGATCTTGGCTTTCAGTTCATCGTAGCCAACCGCGCCCACCACCACGCTGTCGCCGAGCACGAAGGTCGGCGTACCGTTGATCTGAAGGTCGTCCGCCACCTTCATCGTCTGCTTGAGGCCGGTTTCGATGTCCGCGCTCGCCATGTCCTTCTGGAGCTTGTCCATGTCGAGCCCCATCTCCTTGGCGACGCCCAGCGCCTCCGCCTTGCCGACGGGACCGTGGAGCCCGAGCAGCTTGTAATGGAAATCCCAGAATCGGTCGCCGGGGAGTTGGTTGCGCGCGGCGGAGGCGACCCGCGCAGCCTCGACCGAGCCGGGCCCGAGAACGGGGAAATCCTTCAAAACGACATGGAGGTTCGGATCCTCCTTCATCAGCCGCGCGATATCGGGCAGCGCGCCTTTGCAGAAATGGCAGTTATAATCGAAGAACTCGACCAGCGTCGTGCTGCCCTTGGGGTTGCCGACGTCGGCCTGGAACTTCGAATTGTAGATCGCCGGGGCGTCCTGGACGACCGCCTGCTGGAGCTTTTGCGCGGCCGTCTCCTTGTCGCGCTTATCGAGCGCCTCGATCGCCTCGCGCAACACTTCCGGGTGGGAGACGAGATATTCGCGGATGAAGCCGCCTAGCTCCTGTTTCTGGCTGGCGGTGAGCGGGTCGGCATGGGCGACGGGCGCGAGGGCGACCGCAAGGCCGAGGCCGAGGGCGTAACGAAGCTTCATGGCGGTCTCCTGGTCTCTGCGGCGCTTGCCGTCCTAAAGTGTCTGCTTTGTGGCCTCGGGGTTAAATTTTTCCGGCGCCGATCGTCTCAAGGGCGCCGCTTGCCCCATTCGGCGCGCTCGTAATCCTCGAAGGCGGCGATCATGGCGCGATAGGTCTTGTCGGCGACCTGCGGCGACAGGCCGTCGGCCTCGGCCATCTTGCGCACCCGGGCGATGATCGCATCGACCCTTGCGGGGGCGCTGACGGCGGCGGGATCCTTCTTGAACCGGCCAGCCTCGGCGACATATTTTCCGCGCTCCGCCATCAGCGCGATCATTTGCCGGTCGATGCGGTCGATGTTGACGCGCACCTCGGCCAGCGAGGCGCAGCACTTGCCGCCATCGACCGAGGGGCTTCCCCAATAGGCGGGACGTTCGGGATCGGCCTCGCCGGCGTGGGCGGCGCCGACGGAAAACAGCGCCACGGCGGCGAAACGAAGGGTTCGCGAAAAGCTCATGCCGTCCTATTCCCCAGTCCCACGCGCGGATAAGAAGGCGCGGCGCTTTTTATCGCGGGGACCTGTCGAATGACTATAGCTTTCTGGTGCGTGCTCGTCGCCGCGCTCCTACCCTATGCGCCCTTCGGCCTCGTCAAGGGGCTAGACCCCAGGGTTCCGCGCTCCAGCGTCAAGATGCTGACGGGGCTGGCGGCGCGCGCGCACGGCGCCCATCTCAACGCCTTCGAGGCGTTCCCGCCCTTCGCCGCCGCCGTCATCATCTCGCATCTGACGCTCGGGGCGAACCGCTGGACGAACATTCTCGCGCTTTTGTTCCTGCTCGCCCGCTTCGCCCACATGGGCGCCTATCTGGCCGACCGGCAGCCGCCGCGCAGCGCCGCCTGGGCGGCCGGACTGCTCATCGTCATCGCGATGTTCGTACACGCCGCCTGGGCCTGAGCGTTCACTCGGCGGGAGCGGCGAGGCCGTCGGGTGCGGGCGCGGGCTTCGGCGCCCGCACGCGCCGGCGGCCGGAGAGCCAGGAATCGACCTTGTCGAGATAGATGTAGACGACCGGCGTGATGTAGAGCGTCAGCACCTGGGAGACACAGAGCCCGCCGACGATGGCGATGCCGAGCGGCTGGCGCAATTCCGCTCCCGGGCCGGTCCCGAAGGCGATCGGCAAGGAGCCGAGCAGCGCCGCCAACGTCGTCATGATGATCGGCCGAAAGCGGACCAGCGCCGCCTCGCGGATCGCGCTCACCGCGTCGGCGCCCTCGCGCCGCCGCACCAGCGCGAAATCGACCATCATGATCGCGTTCTTCTTGACGATGCCGATGAGCAGCAGAATGCCGATGATGGCGATGACGCTCAAGTCCATGTGCAGCCATTCGAGCGCCAGCAAGGCGCCAATGCCGGCCGAGGGCAGGCCCGAGAGAATCGTGATCGGGTGGATATAGCTCTCGTAGAGCACGCCAAGCAGAATATAGATCGTCAGCACCGCGGCCAGCAGCAGCGCCCCCTGTCCCGCCAGAGCCTGCTGGAACAATTGCGCGTTGCCGGCGAAATTGGTGATGATGTCGGGCGGCAGATGGATACGCGCCTCCAGCGCATGAATCTCGTCGAGAGCCTGCCCCAGCGAGGTGTCGGGCGCGAGGTTGAAGGAGATCGTCACCGCCGGTTGCTGCGACTGCCGGTTGATCTGCAACGGGCCGACGCTGCGTTTCAACGTCGCCACCTCGTCGAGCGGCAACAGCTTGCCCGACGGCGTGGCCACGCGCAGTCGCCCCAGGCCGCTGGGGTCGTTCTGGAACTTTTCGGAAGCCTCCAGGATGACCTGATAATCGTCGGCGGGGGTGAAGATCGTCGAGATCTGTTTGGTCCCGAAAGCGTCGTAGAGCGCGTTGCGCACGGCGTCGACGCTGACGCCGAAGGCGGCGGACTTGTCGCGGTCGATGTCGACGGTGGTCTGCGGATTGGTGATCTGGAGGTCGCTGTTGACGTCGCGCAAGCCTGGCAGCTTGCCCATCTCCCGCTCCATGATCGGCGCGTTGGCGAACAGCGCGTCCTCGTCGCCCGATTGCAGCGTGTACTGATATTTGGCGCGCGCGATGCGGCCGCCGGTGAATTCCAGGTTCTGCACCGGCATCATCAGCGTGCGGATGCCGGGGATGACCGAGGTCGCGGCGCGCAGCCGGCCCATCACCTGGAACATCGGCCCGCGCTGCGCCTTCGGCTTCAGCTTGAGGAACAGGAAGCCCTTGTTGGTGGCGCCGCCAAACCCGACCGCCGACGTCACCGATTCCACCGCCGCATCCTTGCGCAGGATCGAGACGACGATCTGCTGGCGGCGCGACATCTCCGTGAACGAGGTGTCGGCCTGCGCCTCGGTTATGCCGCGCAGGAAGCCGGTGTCCTCCTCGGGGAAGAAACCCTTGGGCACATGAATGTAGAGCGTCATCGCCAACCAGGCCGTGCCGAAGGTGACGAGCAGCATGAGGAAGCGCGCCTTCAGCACCGCGTCGAGCGTGACGCGATAGAAGCCGGCCAGCGAATCCACGAACAGGTCGGAGGCGCGCGCGAACCAGCCGGCTTGCGCGCCATGTTTGGGCGCCGAAAGGATGCGGGCGCAAAGCATCGGCGTCAGCGTCAGCGAGACGAAGCCGGAGACCAGGATCGCCACCGTGATCGTCACCGCGAATTCGCGGAACACGCGCCCGACCACGCCGCTCATCAACAACACAGGGATGAACACCGCCACGAGGCTGAAAGTAATGGAGAGGATGGTGAAGGCGATCTCGCCCGCGCCTTTCAGCGCCGCGTCGAACGGCTTCATCCCGGCCTCGATGTGACGGGTGATATTCTCCAGCATGACGATGGCGTCGTCGACGACGAAGCCGACCGAAAGCGTGATGGCGAGCAGCGAGATGTTGTCGATGGAATAGCCGAAGCCATACATGAAGGCGCAGGCGCCAAGCAGCGAAACCGGCAGCGCCAGCGCCGGAATCAGCGTCGCCGCCGCCGATTTCAGGAACACGAAGATGACGATGACGACGAGCGCGATCGAGATCAGCAACGTATATTGCACGTCCTGGATGGAATCGCGGATCGAGACCGAACGGTCGTTGAGCACCCGCGCCTCGACTGAAGGCGGCAACTGCGACTGGTAATAGGGAAATTTCGCCTTCACCCGATCGACGACATCGACGGTGTTGGCGTCCGACTGACGATAGACGGCGAGCACGATGGCGGGCTCGCCGCCCTGCCAGGCGGCGATCTGCTTGTTCTCGACGGAATCGTAGACGTGGGCGATCTCGGCCAACCGCACCGGCGAACCGTTGCGCCAGGCGACGACCAGGCTTTTGTAGGCGTCGGCGTGCAGCAACTGCCCGGTGGCGTCGACCGTCACATTCTGGCGCCGCCCGAGCAGCGCGCCCACCGGCGTCGAGGAATTGGCCGAAGCCACCGCCTTGCCGACATTTTCGAGCGTCAGCCCGCGCGCCGCCGCCGCGTCCGGGTCGACTGCGACGCGGACCGCAAATTTCTGCTGGCCGAACACCAGGACCTGTGAGACGCCGGCGATCTGCGAAATCTGCTCGGCGAACACCTGCTCGGCGTAATCGTCGACCCGGTAGAGCGGCTGCGTCTTGGAGACCAGCGCGATGAACAGGACGGGCGAATCGGCGGGGTTGATCTTCTGGAAGCTCGGTGGGTTGGGCAGCGTCTGCGGCAGCTTGTGCAGGGCGGCGGAGATGTTGGACTGCACGTCGAGCGCCGCGCCGTCGATGTTGCGGTCGAGGTCGAACTGCATGACGATCTGCGTCACGCCGAGCGACGACGACGAGGTCATCATGTTGATGCCGGGGATCGTCGCGAAGGCGCGCTCCAACGGGCCGGCGACCGCCGAGGCCATCGTGTCGGGGCTCGCGCCGGGCAGCGCGGCGTTGACGGCGATGGTCGGGAAATCGACGCGCGGCAGCGCCGAGACGGGAAGCTGGCGATAGGCGAAAAAGCCGAAAACGATGAACGACAGCATCAGCAGGCTGGTCATCACCGGCCTGCGGATGCAAAGCTCCGGCAGGCTCATCAGGTCGCCCCCTTGGGCTCGGCGCGCGGGACGACATGCGCGCCCTCGAACAACAGCAGCGCGCCATCGACGATGACCTTCTCGCTGCCCTCAAGGCCCTTCTCGATCAGCGTGTCGGTTCCTTCGGTGCGCCCGACGACGACAGGCGTCACGTGGGCGCGCCCGTCTTTGACGGTGAAGACATAATTGCCGCTCTGCGAAATTTGGATCGCCTCGCGCGGGACGACGACGGTATTGGGCTCCTCGCGCAAAGTGAGCGTGAGATTGCAAAGTTGGCCCGGCCACAGCAATTCGTCGGCGTTGGCGAATTCGGCGCGAATGACGATGGTGCCGGTCAAGGGATCGACGGTGTTGTCGATCAGCGCCAGCTTGCCCTGCGCCTGCCGGGTCGAGCCTTGCGGGGTCGCGGCCACCTTGACGCCGGCGGCCATCGCCTCGCGCAGCGCCGGCAGCAGCTTCTGGCTGACGGAAAGCGCGACATAGATCGGCGAGATCTGGTTGATGGTGGCGAGCACGCCGCCCGAGGAATTGTCGCCGCCCTTGACGATGTTGCCGGCCTTGATGTTGACGACGCCGACGCGGCCGGAGATCGGCGCGGTGATCGTGTACCAGCCGAGCGCGACCTGCATGTTGCGGATCGAGGCGGCGTCGCCGATCACCGCCGCGCGATAAGAGGCCGAGGAGGTCTTGGCGTTGTCGAGATTGAGAACCGGCGTCGCGCCGCGCGCCGCCAGATCGGTGTAGCGGGTCACGTCGCGCTGGGCCTGGGCCAGTTGCGCCTCGTCCTTGGCCAGTTGCGCCTGGGCGACGGCGAGTTGCGCCTGGGCCTGACGGTCGTCGAGTTCAAACAGAACATCGCCGGCCTTCACCTCGGCCCCGTCGGCCACCGAAACCTTCATCACGGTGGCGTCGAAATGCGATTTGAGCGCGACACTGGCCACCGCCTGCGCCGTGCCGATGTCGGTGACCGTCCACGGCACGGTCTTGCGCTCGGCGGCGGCGAGCACCACCGAAACCAGCGGGCGCGTCGGCGCCGTCTGCGCGGCGGAGGCGGGTTTCTCACCGGTGAAAGCGTCGGGCAGCGCCGCATGCGCCCGCGCTGCGTAAGGCGCGAGCGCGGGCGCGTAGAGCGCGACCGCGCGGGGATTATAGGCGCCATAGGCCGCTGCGACGACGGCGGCCAAAATGACGA
>JAJYDD010000120.1 GCA_021777795.1 Pseudomonadota bacterium
CGTGCGCTCGATCATGAGCGAGATGGGCAAGGCGATGATGGGCACGGGCGAGGCGACCGGAGACCGGCGCGCTGTCCAGGCGGCGGAAGCCGCGATCTCCAACCCGCTGCTCGACGAAGTCTCGATGAAGGGCGCGCGGGGATTGCTCATCTCCATCACCGGCGGCAACGATCTCACGCTCTATGAAGTGGACGAGGCGGCCAGCCGCATCCGCCAGGAGGTCGACGAGGAGGCCAACATCATCCTCGGCGCGACCTTCGATTCCGCGCTCGACGGCGTGGTGCGGGTCTCGGTCGTGGCCACCGGCATCGACCACGCCACGATCGAGCGCGCCGAGCCGCTGCCGCGCAGCGGCGGCCGTTCGGCCGCCGTCTCCCAGCCGATAATCGCTCCGGTCGCGTCGCAACCCGTCTCCCAGCCGGTCGCTGCGCCCTTCGTCGCGGCCGCCCCGGCCCAGCCGGCCGCCGCCGCGCCGGAGCCGGCGCCCATCGAAATCGAGACCGCGCCGGCGCCAGAGCCGGTCGCCGAGATCGACGAGCTGGAGCCGGTGGAGGATTACATTCCCCCGGCGCCGGAGCCGATCGTGCGCAGCCCGCGCATGCCGACCCTTGAGGAACTGCCCGCCGTCGTGCAGCCGGCGGTGCGCGTGGCGCGCGGCGAGATGCCGGCGCCGCCGGCGCTGCCGGAGCGCCGCCGCTCGCTGTTGGAGAAGCTCGCCGCCTTCGGCATCAGCCGGCCGGAGGATATGGCGCCGCGCGCGACCGCGCCGCTCGCGCCGCCGCGCCAGCTCATTCAGTCGCCGGCCTCGGCGGCGCCTCGCGCCCAGCCGCCGCGCCCGCTCCAGGGCCAACTCGACGCGCAAGGGCGCCAGCAACCGCGCACAATCGCCAACGACGATGACCAATTGGAGATTCCGGCCTTCCTGCGCCGTTCCAACGGGACTTGATTCGGCCCTTGCGCCGCCGCGTTCCCGCCGCGAGTCCCGCGCGCGGGAGTCGCGGCGGCGCGTTTTTTGCTTTCGACACTAACGTCATGGAGTAATAGGATAAATTTAATTATTCGCGGATGTAACGATTGGTAATCAAAGGTGATTTGGTCGTTTTCCCGGCATATGCCTAATAGGGTTCGCGAATGTGCGGCGTGGGACCTTGGCCAAATCAGGGCGGCGAATCCGGGGAGATTCGTTGGGTGTCGGTAGCAGCGTTTCGCTTTCGCGAGGGCTCGCTTTCGAGGCGACGCCGGGCGTGGGAAGAATTAGGGGCGTAGTTTGAAGATGAAGCAGGGCTTTCAGAAGACGGTCGCCGATCGTGTGGAAGTTCGTGGTTCGGGTGTTCATTCTGCGGCCCCCGCCCGCATTGTCATTCATCCCGCCGAGTCCGACCACGGCATCGTTTTCCTGCGCACCGGCATGCAGGACGGCTCGGAGCGCCTGATCGAGGCGGACTGGCGCAACATCCGCCAGACCGCGCTCTGCACCGTCATCGGCGACCGCGCCGGGGCGACGATCGCCACTGTCGAGCATTTGATGGCCGCCTTCGCCGGCCTCGGCGTCGATAACGTGCTGGTCGAGATCGACGGGCCGGAGACGCCGATCATGGACGGCTCTGCCGCCCAATTCGTCGACGCGATCGATTCGGTCGGCCTCGTCACTCAGGCCCGCCGCCGCAAGTACGTCAAAGTTCTCAAATCCGTATATGTCGAGCACGGCCGCGCGCGGGCCGAATTGAAACCGTGGGACGCAGGGTTCCGTGTCGATGTGGAGATCGATTTCGAAGGCGCGGCGATCGGCCGACAAAAGCGCGTCTTCGATATCGACCCCCAGACCTTCCGCTCCGAAATCTGCAAGGCGCGCACCTTCGGCTTCGTATGCGATGTAAAGAAACTTTGGGCCGCCGGCTTCGCGCTTGGCTCAAATCTCGATAATTCTGTCGCCATCGACGGCGACCGGGTGCTCAATCCCGAGGGGTTGCGCTACGCAGATGAGTTCGTGCGCCACAAGGCGCTGGATGCGGTCGGCGATCTCTCGCTGGCCGGCGCGCCGATTCTGGGGGCCTATGTCGCCCATCGCCCCGGCCATTCGCTCAATGCGGCGGTGCTGGCGGCGCTGTTCGCCGACAAGGCGAATTACGAGATCGTCGAATCGGCGCCGCGTCGGTCGGCGCGGGCGGGCGTCTCGGCGCCCCGCGCGGCGGCGGCCTTCGCCGCCAATGCGGACTGAGCTTCGTATCCGCGCGGGAAAATGCGGCTTGGGCGTGTTCGCGCCATATTCCCATGTTGATCGCTTGACCGGCTGCAATCGCGGCGCCAAGCCGGCGCAGCGGATAGCGGGGCGCGGGCCGTCGGGGAAGAGTTGATGACGTCAAAGCTTGTTGGGCGCGGATCGCTTCGGCGCTGGAGCCGTGCGTCGCTGATCGTCGCCGTGACGGCGTCGCTTTGCGGCTGCTCGTCGTTCTCACTGGACGACCTCAACCCGTTCTCCGGCGAAAAATACAAGATGAAGGTCGATCCCATCGTGCCGGCGAGTCAGGTGTACGATCAGGGGTTGGCCAAGCTCGCCAATGGCGACCCCAGCAATGCGGCCAAGCGGTTCACCGACCTCGGCAAGCAATATCCGGGCTCCGACTGGGCGCGCAAAGGCCTGTTGATGACGACTTATGCGCAGTTCCAGGCCTCCGAATACGACGACGCCGCAGGCTCGGCCGCGCGCTACGTCAAGGAATATCCGAAGACGCCCGAAGCGGCCTACGCCCTTTATATCGAGGCCTCCAGCAATTACGCGCAGATCATGGATATCTCGCGCGACCAGGAGCACGCCGCCAAGGCGCTGCAACTGTTCCAGGAATTGGTGCAGAACTATCCGAAGTCCGAATATGTCGACGACGCCAAAGCCAAGATTCAGGTGGCGACGGATCAACTCGGCGGCAAGGAAATGTCGATCGGCCGGTTCTATCTGCACCGGCGCAACTATACGGCCGCGATAAACCGCTTCCGCGCCGTGCTCACCAATTACCAGACGACGCGCCACACCGAGGAGGCGCTCTATCGCCTCGTCGAGGCCTATATGGGCCTGGGGCTGACCGACGAGGCTGAGACCGCCGCCGCCATCCTCGGTCACAATTTTCCGAACAGCGAATGGTACCAGAACGCCTATACGCTGTTGAAAACCAACGGCCGCAGCCCGCAAGAGCATCCGGGGAGCTGGCTGTCCAAATTGTACTATTCCGTCATGCCGACCTGACGCGGCGCGGGCCCATGCTTGCGCGGTTGTCCATCCGCGACATCGTTCTCATCGACCAGTTGGACCTCGACTTCTCGCGCGGTCTGACGATCCTGACAGGCGAGACCGGCGCCGGCAAATCGATCCTGCTCGACGCGCTTTCGCTGGCGCTCGGCGCGCGCGGCGACGGCGGCCTCGTGCGGGCGGGCGCGGCCCAGGGGCAGGTGACGGCGGTGTTCGAGCCGCCGCCTGGCCATCCGGCGCTGGCGCTGTTGGCGGCCCAGGACCTCGCCTTCGAGGGCGAACTGATCCTGCGCCGTGTGCAAATGGCGGACGGGCGCACCCGCGCTTACGTCAACGACCAGAGCGTCGGCGCGCAGACATTGCGCGCCCTCGCCGTCGGCCTCGTCGAGATCCACGGCCAGCACGACGAGCGCGCGCTGCTGGACCCAGCGACGCATCGCGCGCTGGTGGACGCCTATGGCGGCCTGAAGCCCCTGGCGGAGGCCGCGCGCGCCGCGCACGCGGCCATGAAAGCTTGCGAGGGCGAACTGGCCGCCGCCCGCGCCGACGTCGCCGCGCGCGAGCGCGAGGCCGATTTCGCCCGCCACGCCAGCGAGGAATTGTCCAAGCTCGCTGTCGAGCCCGGCGAGGAGGCGCGGCTCGCCGAGAAGCGGCAGGCGATGATGCAGGGCGAGAAGGTTGCCGCCGACATCCGCGAGGCGCTGAGCGCGCTCAGCGGCGACTCGGCGATCCTGCCGATGTTGGTCTCGATCGCGCGTCGGCTGCAACGGCGCGCCGCGCAAGCGCCCGATCTCATCGAGCCCAGCGTCAAGGCGCTCGACGAGGCGATGGAGGCGGTGGAACTGGCCGCCCAATCGGTGGAAGCCGCGATGCGCGCCTCCGCTTTCGATCCGCGCGAACTGGAGCGCTGCGAGGAGCGGCTGTTCGAATTGCGCGGCATGGCGCGCAAATACGGCGCCGCCGTCGATGCGCTGCCGGCGCTGGCTGAGAAATACGCCGGCGAACTCGCCGATCTCTCGCAGGGGCGCGCCCGCGTCGCGGCGCTTGAGCAGGCCTTCGCGGCGGCCGGAAAGGATTACCACGCCGCCGCGCGGGCGCTCGGCGCCGCCCGGCGCGAGGCGGCGCTGGCGCTCGCCGGCGCCGTCAACGCAGAACTGCCGCCGCTGAAACTCGCCGGCGCGCGCTTTACCGCCGAAGTCGTCAGCGACGAGAAGCTGGTTTCCGCCGACGGCTACGACCGTGTCGAGTTCGTGGTGCAGACCAATCCCGGCTCGCGCCCCGGCCCGATGATGAAAGTGGCCTCCGGCGGCGAACTGGCGCGCTTCCTGCTGGCGCTCAAAGTGTCGCTGGCCGAGCGCGAGACCGCCCCGACTTTGGTGTTCGACGAGATCGACACGGGGGTCGGCGGCGCGGTGGCGGACGCCATCGGCCAGCGGCTGGCGCGGCTGGCGGCGCGCGCGCAGGTGTTGGCGGTGACCCACGCTCCTCAGGTGGCGGCGCGCTCGCAGCGCCATTTCAGAATCGCCAAGCACGATTCCGGCGCGGGCGTGGCGACCCAGGTTTTCGCTCTAGGTCCGACCGAGCGGCGCGAGGAGATCGCCCGCATGCTCGCCGGCGCCGAAATCACCCGCGAGGCGCGGGCGGCGGCCAAGAGTCTCATCGAAAAAGCCAGGAGCTTGATCGAATAGGCGGTTTGGGCCGCAGGAACTGACGTCGCCATCCCGCGTTAGAGCTGCGGGAGGCCGGGCCTCTCCCCAGGGGGCGCGGGTGACGAAAATCCTGATCGTCGAGGACAATTCCGAACTCGGCGAACTGTTGGCCCGACGGCTTAAGCGCCGCGGCCACGTCGTGCTGCTCGCCGCCGAACCCGCCGAGGCGATCGCCGGCGCCAAGGCCTCGCGTCCCGACGTAATCCTATTGGAATCGCAGTTGCGCGGCGACGCGCGGTGGGCGACCGCGCAGGCGCTGAAGTTCGACGAACTCACCCGCGAAATCCCGGTTATCGGGCTGTTGGCCAACAATGCGCAGGAGGCGCGCGCCCTGGCGCGCCAAAACGGCTGCGATGCGCTGCACCCCAAGCCGATCGACTTCAACCATCTGTTGCGCCAGATCGACGCGGCGACCCGCCCCGACGACGCCGCCGAGGCGACGTGAGCCCGGGCGCCAAGCCCCCCGCCGCCTTGGTCGAGGTGGCGCTGTGGATCGGCGTGACGCTCGGCCTCGGCCTCATCCTCACGCTCGCCCGAGACGTGCTGGTGCCGCTGGCGCTGGCGACGCTGCTGAGCTTCGCGCTGTCGCCGCTGGTGCGCGGGCTCCAGAAGCTTGGCGCGCCGCGCTCGCTCGGCGTCGCCGCGGCGCTGGCGATTTTCGTCGCCGCGATAGGGCTTTGGGTGTGGTTCGTCAGCGGGCAGGTGTCGGATCTGGCGACACGCCTGCCGGCCTATAGTCACAACATCCACGAGAAACTGCACGCGCTGACTCAAAGACTCGGCGGCGGCCACACCTCCGGCTTCATGCAGGTGATCGAGGACGCCGCGCGCGAAGTCGCGCCCTCGCAGGCCGGCGGCGCCGGAGCGCCACAGCGGGTGGTGATCGTCGATGTCTCGCCGCTGTCGCGCCTCGGCACGTTGGGCGCCTCGGCTTCGCCTGTGCTGTCGCCGCTGGCGCAGGCGCTTGTCATTCTGGTGTTCACCGCCTTTTTGCTCGCCCAGAAGGAGGATTTGCGCAACCGCCTCATCAAACTGATCGGCCCCAACGACATCTACCGCACCACCGAGGCGATTGACGACGCCGGCCGCCGCATCGGCCGCAGCCTGTTCGCGCAGGTGCTGATGAACGCGGGATTCGGTTTCGTCGTCGCCTTGGCGCTGTGGGAGATCGGCGTGCCCAATCCCGGGCTGTTCGGCACGCTGGCGGGGCTAGCGCGGTTTGCGCCCTATGTCGGCGTGCTGATCGGCGTCGCGCCGGCGCTGCTGGTCGCCTTCGCCTTCGATCCCGGCTGGTCGGCGTTTCTGCTGACGCTGCTGCTGTTCGTCGCCGTTGAGGGGGTCACCGGGCAGGTCGTCGAGCCCATCGTTTACGGCCACAGTTCCGGCCTGTCGCCGGCCGCGCTTGTTGTCACCACGGCGCTGTGGGCGTTCCTGTGGGGGCCGATTGGGCTTCTGGTCGCCACGCCGCTGACCACCTGTCTCGTCGTGCTCGGCCGTCACGTCCCGGGCCTCGCCTTCCTGGAGATCCTGCTCGGCAACGAACCGCCGCTGACCGCCCAGGAGACGTTCTATCAGCGCATGCTCGCCGGCGACCCGCGCGAGGCGGCCGCGCAGGCGCGCCCTTATCTCAAGCGCGGCGCCATCGCCGAATATTACGACGATGTCGCGCTGGAGGCGCTGCGGCGCGCTCATGTCGATGTCGCGCGCGGCGATCTCGACGAGGACAGGCTCGCCGGGCTGACGCAATCGACGCAGAAGCTCGTCGCGGGGCTGGTCGCTTCGAGGGGAGGCGGGGCGCCGCGGCTGCGCGCGGTCCTGCGCCGGCTCAGCCGTTTGCACCGCGCCGAGATGCTGGCCAAAGTGCGGCAGGACGAGATTTTGCATTCACAGCGCTTGGTCGCCATCGTGCACGGAGACCATCCGCTCGACCCGCTGGCGGCCGCGATGTTGCAACACGCGCTAATCAGTCGCGGCCTGCCGAGCCGCGTCGTCACGCCCGAAGAAGCGCGCATGGCGAGCGCGGACGATCGCGCGGCGGTCCGTCTTGTCTGTCTTTGCTATATCGAGCCGCTGACCGTCGCTCATCTGCGCGCCGCGGGCGTTGCGGCGCGCCAGATCTGCCCGCAGGCCAAGGTGATGATTTGCGTGTGGCGCGACCCCGCCGACAAGAGCTTTCGCGATCTCCAGCGCAAGCTGCGCTGCGACGCCGCCGTGACCGGCGTGGCGGAGGCGGGCGCGGCGGCGTTGCGGCTGCTGGGCCTACGTTCGACCTTCTGGGGCTACGACGTAGGGATGCGCGCGAGGGCGGCCTGAACGTGAAGGAGCGGCGGGCGCGTCATCGTCGCGCTGCCGGCGTCTTCCAGGGAAATCCCCAGCTTTCGATAGCGAAACGGCTTACCGTAGGGTTGCATCACAACCTTTCGCATTGCGAGAGGACTTGTTTCGAGTGAGCAAAGTTGCGCCGGAGGAGTTGCGGTCTGTGCACAATGTAAAAGCAGCTCCTATAATCGGTTTGACGCTTTCAAAAAAACAGCGTAGCAGAAAGGGAACGTTTTTAGTTTAATCGCTTGTATCCGTGTCGGAAAGCGACGCAAGTGCGTTGCTTGCGTCGCAGTTGCGGCGAGGGGGTAGCGTATGAGTTCCTTGGCCCACGCATTGGGGCAGGCGTTTGCGTCGGGTTCCAGCATAGCGCGTTGGGACGGCGAATTTCCGGGGTCTCAGGACGAGGCCGAGCGCATTCGCGACGCCGCCGCGACAACCATCGGACCGATCAGAGCCTGGAAGCTTGGGGGGACGATGGCGGCGGTCCGCAGGGAAGTCGGTCTGTCGCGACAATTTTTCGGCATGCTCGCCTATCCCTACGTCTTCGAAGACGGCGCCGAGCTTTCGGGATTTCAGACCCGCCTGCGCGGCGTCGAGAGCGAATATGGCTTCGAACTCGCGCGCGATCTCACGCCCAACGACGCCGACTGCGATGACGTGGCTTTCGCCGCGCTGTTTTGCGGGGTCAGGCCGGCGATTGAAATTCCCGGCGCCCGTTTCGCCGCGCTCGGGCAATGCGGCGGCTTAGGGCTGGTTGCCGATTTCGGCGCCGCGGGCGGCCTCGTCTTGGGCCCTCTGCGCCCTCTGCCGGCGCCCTTAGCGCTCGACACGGCGCCGGTGAGGCTTTCGATTGCGGGGCGTCAAGTCGCGGCGGGTGCGGGGGCGGCGATCGACGGCGGCGCGATGGGGCCGCTGCGCGCGTTCCTGCGTCAGGCGCTGAAGGCCGGCTACGCATTGCGTCAGGGTCAGACCATCGTGACCGGCAGTTGCACGGGCTATGTGAAGGCGGCGCCGAACCAAAGAGTCACCGCGACCTTCGACGCGCTGGACGCCTCGGTCAGCGCGACTTTCGTCGACGGTTTGTGAGGGGAGGCTCGCTTGCGCACAGGCGCTGCCCATAACCCTTCGAGCGTCGCGGTGCTCTCGCGCTCGTTTTCCCGCAACCCGATCCTGCGCGCGGAATTGCTCGCCAGGGGCAGCAATGTCGTCTTCAACGACGTGGGCCGTTCGCTGGCGGGCCGCGAACTGATCGCCTTCGTCGCCCCGCACGAAGCGGCCATCGTGGGGCTGGAGCCGATAGACGAGGCGGCGCTGGCGGCTTTGCCGAATCTGCGCATCCTCAGCAAATATGGCGTCGGGCTCGACAACATCGATCTCGATGCGGCGGCGCGGTTGGGCGTCAAGGTCGGCTGGCAGGGCGGCGTCAACCGGCGCGCCGTCTCCGAGCTAGCGGTGTCGCTGATTATCGCCGCCCTGCGCGGCGTCGCGTATTGTCACGAGGAGATCAAGCGCGGCGTCTGGCGCCAATATGCGGGGGGCCAGCTCAGCGACGCGACTGTCGGCCTCGTCGGCTTCGGCCACGTCGGGCAGGATCTGGCGCGGCTTCTGGCCGCCTTCGGCGCGCGCATTGTAGCTTGCGACGTCAGGGACGTAAGCTCCGAGGCCGCGGGGCTCGGCGTGCGCCTGTGCGGGTTCGACGAATTGATCGAAAATTGCGACGCGCTCTCTTTTCATGTCCCGCTGACTCCGGCGACGAAGGGCATGCTCGACGCCGGGCGGATCGCGCGGATGCGGCCGGGCGCGGTGATCGTGAACACCGCGCGCGGCGGCCTCATCGACGAAGCGGCGCTCGCCGTTGCGCTGCGCCAGGGGCGCATTTCGGCCGCCTGTTTCGACGTTTTCGCCGTCGAGCCGCCGGGGGCGAGCGAGCTTCTCAGCGCGCCCGGCTTTCTGGCGACCTCGCATATCGGCGGCAGCGCCGTCGAGGCGCAACTGGCGATGGGACGGGCCGCCATCGAGGGGCTGTCGCGCGCGCGCGACGCGCAGGATTTCATTCCAGACTGGGCGAAACTGGGGACATGAGCCGGTGACGAGCGTGGCGATGATTCCGGCGCGGATGGGGAGCCAGCGCCTGAAACAGAAAAACCTGAGCTTGCTGCGCGGCGCGCCGCTGATCGCGCACGCCATCCGCAAATGCCGCGAGGTCGGCGCGTTCGACGAGATCTGGGTCAATTCGGAGCATGAGGATTTCGCCGCCATCGCCGCGCGCGAGGGGGTCGAGTTCCACCGCCGGCCTGAATCTCTGGCCAACGATACGGCGACCAGCGAGCAATTCGTCGCCGAATTTCTCCAGCGTCATCCCTGCGAGTTCGTGTTTCAAGTCCATTCTATCGCGCCGCTGCTGACCAAGCGCGATCTCCTCGCCTTCGTCGCCGAAATGCGAACCGGAAGGCACGACGCGCTGCTCTCGGTGGTCGATGAACCGCTGGAGGCCTTCTACGAGGGAGCGCCCATCAACTTTTCGCTCGACCGCAAGACCAACAGCCAGGATCTGAAGCCGGTGCGGCGCATCTGCTGGGCCGTCACCGCCTGGCGGCGCGAGACTTATCTTGAGGCCGCGACGGCGGGGGCCTGCGCGACTTACGCCGGCCGCGTCGGCCTGTTCAGCGTCAACCGTCTGGCCGGCCACGTCATCAAGACCGCGCAGGATTTGGCGATGGCCGAAGCGCTCTATTCCATCGCTGATGCGGAAGGCGCGGGCGCG
>JAJYDD010000121.1 GCA_021777795.1 Pseudomonadota bacterium
AAACGCCAGCGAGGAGGTCGCCGAGCGGCTCCACGATCTCCTTGAACTGGGTGAAGACCAGCATCTTCTCCTGGCGGCTGGCCACGGTCGCGGCGATTTCGCCAAGGCGCGCGAATTTGCCGCTGTCATCGCTTTCCCATTGGCCGGCGCCGCCGAGACCATGCGAGGCGTGATTGCAAATCTGTTTCAAACGCATCAACGTCGCCAGCACCAGCCCGCGCCGGCTGATGTCGTCGCCCGACTCGTTGAGCAGCCGTTCAAATTCCTCGACGGTCGATTGATAGAGCGCCGCCTGCTTTCGGCTCAGGCCGCAGAACGCCTTGACCTCAGTCTTGTCCGGCAGGTCGGCGATGACGCCGCGGTCGGTCTTCAGCCGCCGCAGAATATAGGGCGCGACCACCTTGCGCAGCGGGGCGTAGGAGGGCGGCGAGCCTTCGGCCAGGCGCTTGACGAAATCGGCAAAAGCCTTCGACGAGCCGAGCAGGCCGGGATTGAGGAAATCGAAAATCGACCACAGGTCGCGCAGATTGTTCTCGATCGGCGTGCCGGTGAGCGCGATCCGGCTTTCGGCGTCAAGCGCCTTGACCGCGCGCGTCTGTTTCGCGTTCGGATTCTTGATCGCCTGCGCCTCGTCGATGACGACGAAGCGCCAGCGCGTCTCGGCGAGCCAATTGAGCCGCAGCAATGCCGCATAACTCGTCACGACGAGGTCGGTTTCGCCGAGGTCCGCGGCCGTGAACGCCCTCAGTTTTTCGGCGGGCGTAAAGGCCGGATGGGCGACCAGGACGCTGAGCGACGGGGTGAATCGCTCGGCTTCGGCCGCCCAGTTGGCGAGCAGCGAGGCGGGCGCGACGATCAAGCTCGGCCGGCGCTCCTTTTCGCGCTGGCGCGTCGTCAAGAGAAGGGCCAGCACCTGGATCGTCTTGCCGAGCCCCATGTCGTCGGCAAGACACGCGCCGAGGCCCAGGCGCGACAGAAAGGCGAGCCAGCGCAGGCCGGCGTCCTGGTAGGGGCGAAGCGTCGCCTTTAGTGCCGCGCCTGGACGCAGCGCATCAAGCGACGCCGGGTCGCGGCAGGCGGCGAGCGTCTGTGCCAGCCAGGGCCCCGCCGCCACATGCGCCCAGGAGACCTGCGACGCCTGTCCCGCGTCGCCCGCGCCGATGTTGGCGCCTGCCAGCAGGCGCATCGCCTGTCCGAAGGACAGGCCTTGCTTGCGGGCGAGGCGCTCGATCTCGGCATAGCGGTCGAGCGCCGCCGAAAGGCGCGCCGGGTCGATTTCGACCCATTTCCCGCGCAAGAGCGCGAGTCCATCGGTCGCGGCGAGCAGGGAGGCGATCTCTTCCCTTGTCAGCGGCGCGCCGTCGAGACTGACGGCGATGGAGAAATCGAGCACTTGCGTCGCCCCGACCCGCGCGGGCGTGTTGGAGCCGACGCTCGCCTCGACCGCGGGGCGCGCCAGCCGGCCGGAGGGCCAGGACACGGGCATGCGCACGACAAGGCCCGCCTGACCCAAGGCCTCCGCGTCCGTGAGTAGCCGCATCGCCTCCTTCGGCGTCCAGCGCAGCGGATGGAAGATTTCGCCGGAATCGACGATCTCTTTCAGCCAGGGGCAGCTTTCGCTGGCCCGGTCGACCGGTTCGAGCAGCTTCAGAAGCTCGCGCTTGGCCCCGGCGCCCGCGTATTCGCGCAGGGCCGCGCCAAGCGGCGCATGGCGCAGCGCGCCATGACCGGCGAGGCCCGAGGCGTAGGTCGCCAGAAAGGCGAACGGGCGCTCGGCGTCCTTTCGGTTCTCGGCGAGGTTGAGGTGGACCCGGCCGACGGAGCGCCAACGGCTGTCGCGGGCGGCAAGAAAACCCTCGACGGAGAGGCCGCTCTCGGCGCGCTCGGCGGCGAACGCCTCTCGCAGCGCGCGCCAAAGTCCCGCAAGACATTCGGCGTCGAGATATTCGCCGCCGCGCATCGGCGGCGCCTCTTCGGCCAGTGTCTGTAGAGCCGTTTCGTCGGGCGCGGTTAAAGAAAGCGCCTCGGCGCCATCATCGCCAGCAGCGCAGAGCGCCGCGACGAAGCGCATGGCGAAGACGCGCCAGAACGCAAGATCGGGCGGCAGCCGGCTTCCCGCCTCGGCGAGGCCGAGTTGAAGCAGGCCGTGGCCTTCACCCGCACGAAATGCTGCTTGAAGCCGATCAGCGACGGCGGCGTCGACCGGAAAATCGTCGTCCGACATTTCAAGGCGCAAGGCCCCGTGTGGCGTCAGGGCGCAGGCGAGAGAACGAGGCATCGGCGCGGTCGGATTCGTTTCGATTGGATCACACCCTATTTAACTGAAATGCCGCGGATGGCATGGCGTTTTCGAGAAGTCCGATTTGGAATCCTCAATGTTGGATTCCGGCAAGTCCCTCAAGCCCGACCTCGAATGAGATCATGCGATCAAACAGCGATGTCTTGCGATAGAAATGACGCGCCCCGATGCAACTGCCCTCGATTTCTTCCCTCCGATATTCCATCAGGCCGAACCAGAGGAGGGGTCTGAGCACCCTGGATTCCATGGCCATCGCGCCGGAGTCCCACTGCGCTTCGAGCACGCCGATGGTCGGCACGGTGCAAAGGCGCGTCAATCGCTCTGGCGTGTCCCAGGAGTTCGCGGGGCTTCCACCGTTCCTGTCCTACGAAGGCCACAAGCCGCGCGATGGCGGGCGGCGCCGCGATCGTTGGCCTCTCCGCGGCGCCCACGATCGGTCACGCCCGATCTTACGGCTCCTGCGAGACCGTGAGCGCTTCTTCTTTCTGTTCCATTTCGAACGCCCGCTTCCCCTTCGCGCTCCAAAGCGCCCGCGCATGTTCGCCTTGCTCGCTTTGGAGCTTGTCGGCCATCCAGAGCAGAGCGCCGAGAATGATGGCGCGATCGTCGCCAGTCAGGTCCACGATGCCGGCCTTGACGATGAGGCCACCGAGTTCGATCAGACGCCGCGTGCGCTTGCGCCGCTCGACTTGCCAGGCGCGCATGTCATGCCGCGCCTGTGCCGCCTGATGCCTGTTGCGCGCCGCTTGGCCGCGCCGAAGCGCCGCCCGTATCGCGGTCAGGCGCCGATGCAGTTCGCCGCGACCGGCCTTGAAAGAACGCGGCTCCGCGCTTCGCCCATGCCTCCCTCTTTCCGGCATCTTTGGTTTCGGCCAGCACGATCAGCGCGCCCGCCAGTTCGTCGGCGCTCAGCGCATCGGCGCCGGTCGAGATGACCAACTCGCCAAGCTGTTGCACCTTGCGGGTTCGCAGTTCTTTTGCCTTGTCCTCCAGCGCCTTCAGTTCCGCGTCGAAGTCCCGTGGCTTGCGCATCATGTCCTCCATAAGCTGTTGATGGAGAGATGATAGTTTAACGCCCGCCGGAATGCTGTAAGGTTGCCGGGATGGTGCGAGACGGGGTGGTCCCTGCCGAGAATTTTTCGAGGGAGGGCGCGCTTATACGTCGTTCCGACGTGCGCTTGATCGTGCTGATGTTCGGATCACGATGGCGATCTATCATCTTCACGTCAAAATCATTGGCCGCAAATCCGGCTCCAGCGCAGTGGCCTCCGCCGCCTACCGTTCGGGCTCCCGGCTGCGCGACGACCGGCTTGAGCGCAGCCACGATTTCTCCGCCAAGCGCGGCGTCGTCCATTCCGAGGTCATGTTGCCGGAGAATGCGCCGGAGGCGTGGAGCGACCGCGAACGGCTGTGGAACGATGTCGAAGCCTTCGAGGTCAGGAAGGATGCGCAGCTTGCCCGCGAGGTGGAATTCGCCCTTCCGCGTGAGATGACGCAAGCCCAAGGCATCGAACTCGCCCGCGATTTCGTGCAGTCCGAATTCGTCGATCAGGGCATGATCGCGGACCTCAATGTGCATTGGGATAGCGCCGAGGACGGGACGCCCAAGCCCCACGCGCATGTCATGCTGACCATGCGGGCTGTGGACGAGAACAGTTTCGGCCAGAAGGTGCGGGACTGGAACCGCACCGAGATGGTCGAGCGCTGGCGCGAGCGATGGGC
The DNA here is from genome assembly GCA_021777795.1 of Pseudomonadota bacterium. GTDB lineage: Bacteria > Pseudomonadota > Alphaproteobacteria > Rhizobiales > Beijerinckiaceae > Roseiarcus. The sequence continues at coordinate 4,022 of JAJYDD010000121.1, forward strand.
GGAGCTGGCCAACGAGCGGCTGGCCGAACTCGACATCGACGCGCGCATCGACCATCGCAGCCTGGAGGCGCAGGGCATCGGGCTGGAGCCGCAAAGCCAGATCGGCGCGACCGCGCAGCGGATCGAGGGCGAAGGGATCGAAGCCGACCGTGCCGACATGCACCGCGAGATCGCGCGCAACAACGGCGCGCGCATCGTCGCCGATCCTTCCATCGCACTGGACGCGATCACGCATCAGCAATCGACCTTCACCCGCCGAGACATGGCCAGGTTCGCGCACCGGCACAGCGATGGGATCGACCAGTTCAACGCCGTGATGGGCGCGGTGCGCGGCGCGCCCGATCTGGTCGAATTGGGCAAGGACGGACGGGGCGAGGATCGCTTCACCACCCGGCAGATGATCGAGGCCGAGCAGCGGCTGCACCGCGCCGCCGAGATGATGGCGGAACGAGAGCGCCATGAGGTGAAGGAGGCCGACAGGAAGGCGGCGCTGGCGCGCGCGGAAGCGCGCGGTCTTGTCCTTTCCGGAGAGCAGGCCGAGGCGCTGGCGCATGTCACCGACGGGCGCGATCTCGGCGTCGTGGTCGGTTATGCCGGAACGGGAAAGAGCGCGATGCTGGGCGTAGCGCGCGAAGCCTGGGAAGCGGCGGGTTTCGAGGTCCGGGGCGTGGCGCTGTCCGGCATAGCCGCCGAGAATCTCGAAAGCGGATCGGGCATCGCGTCGCGCACCATCGCCAGCATGGAGCACGGCTGGGGACAGGGCCGCGACCTGCTTAACCCCCGCGACGTGCTTGTCATCGATGAAGCGGGCATGGTCGGCGCGCGCCAGTTGGAGCGCGTGCTGTCCCATGCCGCCGAGGCTGGCGCCAAGGTGGTGCTGGTCGGCGATCCGCAGCAGTTGCAATCCATCGAGGCGGGCGCGGCGTTCCGCTCGATCTTTGAGCGCCACGGCGGGGCGGAGATCGAAGAGGTGCGACGCCAGCGGGAAGGCTGGCAGCGCGACGCCACGCGCGATCTGGCGACCGGGCGAGCGAGCGTTGCGATCCATGCCTATGACCGCCACGGCATGATGCATGAGGCTGCGTCACGCGAAGACGCGCGAAAAAATCTGATCGACCGCTGGGACCGCGACCGGCAGGCGGCACCCAACCGCAGCCGCATCATCCTCACCTACACCAACGACGAGGTTCGCGCGCTCAACGAGGCCGCGCGCGAAAAAATGCGGGCCGCCGGCGATCTGGGCGATGACGTGCGCCTGGCGGTCGACCGTGGCGAACGCAACTTCGCCAGTGGAGACCGCGTGATGTTCCTGCAAAACGAGCGTGGCCTCGGGGTGAAGAACGGCACGCTCGGGACCGTCGAGCAAGTCAGCGAACGATTTATGTCCGTGCGCACAGACGACGGGCGCGGCGTCTCGTTCGACCTCAAGGATTACGACCGCATCGACCATGGCTATGCCGCGACCATCCACAAGGCGCAAGGCATGACCGTGGACCGCGCCCATGTCCTGGCGACGCCGGGCCTGGACGCCCATGCCGGTTATGTCGCCCTGTCGCGCCACCGTGACGGTATGGATTTGCATTACGCACGCGACGACTTCGCCAGCCAGGACCAGCTTGTCGGCGCCCTGTCGCGCGACCGGGCCAAGGATATGGCGACGGATTACGAGCGGCTTGATCCGGCGCAGAGCTATGCCGAACGGCGCGGCGTCACATTCCGGGCGCGTGTCGCCGAGATCGTGCGCAAGATCGTGCCGGAGAAGGTGCGCGGCATGTTCGACGGCTTGCGCCTGTCGCCAGCGCCGGAGGACGAGGCTGCCGCGCCTGGCGCCGGCGAGGCGCCGGGGCCGGAAAGGGAGAGAGAGCGGGAAAGAGCGGGCGCGGCGGTCCAGAGAAAGACGGGCGCGCCGGAAAAGACCGTGACGGCAGACCCGGAAGCGGCGCTCCGCAAGGCCCGCACCGATGCGCTCGTCCGCCATGCCCGCGCGTCCGATGCGATCCTTGAAGTCAAACATCAGGGTCTCACGCCTTCCGTCGAACAGCGGCGTGAGCTTGGCGCGGCAAGACACGCCTTCGACGAGGTGCGTCCGCACGGCTGGCAGGACGCGGAAGCCGCCTACTCCAAAGACAATAGCCTCGCGCGCGAAGCCGGATCGGGCCGGGTCAACCGCACCATTCGGGCGCTCCAGCTCGAAACCGAACTGCGCACAGATCCGGCTCGGCGCGCCGACCGCTTCGTGGAGCACTGGCGCAAGCTCGACCAGATGAGCCGGCGCCAGTATGAGGCAGGCGACATCATGGCCCACAAGGCCACCCGGCGCGCCATGGGCGATATGGCGAAAAGCCTCGAACGCGATCCGCAGCTTGAATCGATCCTCGCCAATCGCAAGCGCGAACTCGGCATCGGGATCGAATCGGGCCGCCGACTCGGACTGGAACTCGCCTTCACGCACGGCATCGACCTCGGCAGAGGTCGGGGTATCGGCCTGTAGAACAATCCGATTTTCCGCCGTTTTTTCGCTATGGTTCGCTACAGTCCGACGACTGCTAAATCACTCTTGCATAACGTAAAAATAATGCCCTGACTGGCTCGGGAGGCTCCAGAAACCGCCAGCAGGAGGCAGCGAAACCATGCGCCAACCAGACCGTATCGTCCGCCTAAAAACCGTTCTCGCCCGCACCGGCCTGTCCCGCTCCACCATCTACCGCAAGATCGCCGAGGGCACGTTCCCGCCCCGGATCAAGATCAGCGTCAACGGCGCCGGCTGGAGGGAATCCGACATCGATTGCTGGATCGCCGATCCCGTCGGATGGCGTGCTATCAATGACAACGAAAACCTCGGCCGGAAAGCGGGCGATCATGACGCCGGCTGACCCGCCCGATCCCGACGCGGCCAACGATAACGGCGACGCGGACCGCCCCGGCCATGAGGCCTTGCGCAAGGTCAACGATGTCGTCCTCCAGCTTGCGCGCATCATCGGTCGCCGCATGGCGCGCGAGGACTTTGAAGCCTTACAGGCAGCAAACGACAATGCGCAGAAACAAACAGATAAATGAGGATCGGCAATAAATGAGGGTCGTCTTGTGTCTTGCTGATAGTACGTCTATAATCCGTACATATAAGGAGGCAACAATGGCACAGACGCAATCCAACCGTGACGACCGCATCGAGTTGCGCACCACGCGCGACGAGAAGCGGCTTCTCACCGCTGCCGCCGCCCATGAGCGGCTGGACGTAACCAGCTTCATCATGCGCGCTGTCCTGCCGGCCGCGCGCGATGTGGTCGAGAACGCGGAACGGATCTCGCTTTCGGAGCGGGATTCCCTACGCGTGCTCGACCTTCTGGAAAACCCGCCCGCCCCGACGTCGGCCCTGCTTGCAGCTGCGCGTCGCCGCAGCGCCCGAGGCGGCAACAGTGCTTGACTGGCGGGAAGAACCCATCGGACGCAATCATGATCGGAAGGCATTCGATTGCGGCTCGCCGGAGCTGAACGACTATCTACGCCGCCATGCCCGTCAGAACCATGAGGGCGGGGGTTCTAAGACCTTTGTGGCGGTGGCTCCATCCGCGCCCGAGACAATCCTCGGTTACTATTCCATCAGTCCCGCTTCGATTGCCTTCGCGAAAGTCCCCGCTTCCCTGACCAAGAGGCTGGGGCGCTACGAGGTCGCCGTGTTCCGGCTTGCCCGTCTGGCCGTGGCGCATTCGGTGCAGGGTCAGGGGCTTGGGGGCGATCTTCTGTTGGCGGCGGGCGCCCGGGCGCTTGCCGTGGCGGCGCAGGTAGGTGGTGCGGCGCTTGCGATCGACGCCAAGGATGAGAATGCGGCGCGCTGGTACGGGCGCTTCGGCGCCATGCCGCTGCTCGATAGCAGCCCGCTCAGCCTGATCCTGCCGTTCAAGTCCATCATTGACGCTTTGGACGCCGCCCAGAACGAATGATCGATCAGAAGAAGGAACAGCAAGAATGACCCGTGCCGCCCTTTACGCCCGCTATTCGTCCGACGCCCAGAGCAAGGCGTCGATCGAGGATCAATTCCGGCTTTGCCGCGAACAGGCGAAGCGCGAGCGCTGGCGTATCACAGGCGCCTATGAGGATGCAGCCATCTCTGGCGCGAGCACCATTCTGCGCCCCGGCATCCAGCAGCTTATGCGCGACGCGCAGCGCGGCGAGTTCAAGATAGTGTTGGCCGAGGCGCTGGACCGGATCAGCCGCGATCAGGCCGATGTGGCGACGCTCTACAAGCATCTGAAGTTCGCGGGCGTCACCATCGTCACGCTGGCCGAGGGCGAAATCTCCGAGCTACATGTCGGGCTCAAAGGAACGATGAACGCGCTGTTCCTGAAAGACCTCGCGATGAAGACCCATCGCGGCCTTCGCGGCAGGGTGGAGAAGGGCAAGGCGGGCGGCGGTCTTTGCTTTGGCTACAAGGTGATCAAGCAGTTCGACGGAAACGGCGAGCCGATCCGTGGTGATCGCGAGATCATCCCCGAAGAGGCCAACACCATCCGTCGTATTTTCCGGGAGTTTGCATCGGGCAAGAGTCCCAAGGCCATTGCCGTGGAACTGAACCGGGATGGTCTTCTCGGCCCGCTTGGCCGCGCATGGGGCGATACCAGCATTCGCGGCCATGTCTCGCGCGGGACCGGTATTATCAACAACGAGCTTTACGCGGGCGTTCTCGTCTGGAACCGCCAGCGCTTCATCAAAGACCCGTCCACCGGCAAGCGGGTCTCACGGATCAATCCGGAAAGCCAGTGGATCAGGACGGAAGTTCCACACCTCAAGATCATCGAAGACGAGCTTTGGAACGCGGTCCGCGCGCGCCAGGCGCAGATATCTGCGCTCGTCGGCCCGAACCCAGCCAACACGCTGGAAGGACGGATGAAGCGCGTCCATTTGGCAAACCGGCCTGTTCGTCTTCTTTCCGGGCTTCTGACTTGCGGATGCTGCGGCGGAAAATACGGCATCGTCACGCCGAACCGCTATGCCTGCCTCAACCACCATCGGCGCGGCGCCTGCGACAATGGCCGTTCTATCACCGGCGATAAGCTCGAACTCCGCGTTCTGGCGGGCCTGAAGGAGAAGCTGGTGTCGTCGGAGGCGGTGGCGGAAGCCGTCAAAGCTTATGCGGAGGAAATGAACCGGCTGAACCGTGACAGACGCGCCCAGGCGGAGAGCGACCGCAAGGCGCTCGCCAAGATCGAGAAGTCCATAGCTGGGATCATCGCCGCTATCGAGGACGGCATGTACCAGCCGTCCATGAAAACGCGGATGGACGACCTCGAACGGCAGAGGGCGGACATCACCGCCTGTCTGGCGCAAACGCCCGCCGACATTCCCGACGTGCATCCGAACATCGCCAATCTCTATCGCTTGCGGGTCGAGCGCCTGACTGAAGCGCTCACCGACCCCGAGGGCGGCAGGCAGGCCGCGGAGGCTCTGCGCTTGCTGATCGGCGAGATCGTGCTCACGCCGGGCGACAGGCGCGGCGAGGTTCACGCCATGCTACGCGGCGAACTGTTCGGCATCCTCGAATTCGCCAGAGACGAGGAGGCGGGCAGGAGTTCCAAACGCCCTTTTATGCCAGCCGTTGAAGCCTGCCCCCGCAACCACCTTTACCGAACGGCGTTCCGCATCCCGGAGCGCCGTTTTTTTGCGTCCGTCGCCCCCATCGTCGAGAGCAATTTCGATCATCCTCGCGAGGTCGCCGACGAGTTCGATTTCCAGTCCGCCGTCGGCGGCCGGCCGGAAAATCACCCGATCAATCAAAGTGCGGATGAGTTCTTTGGCTTCGGTGCGCGTGACTTTGCCCCCTGAGGCTTATCCGTTTTGAAGTAAGCTCTGGCCGGAGCCGAGGACCAGAGAATGAAGCGTAGGCGATTTAGCGAAGAGCAGATCATCGCGATTTTGAAAGAGCATGGTTCCGGGGTTCCGGTTTTGGAGCTCTGCCGCAAACACGGCGTCAGTGACGCCAG
>JAJYDD010000122.1 GCA_021777795.1 Pseudomonadota bacterium
CGCGCCGCAGGGCCTGCGCGCCGGCTTGCGCGCCCTCGACGCCGACGGCGACGCGCTGGCGGCGGCGGGCGGCCGACTCGCGGCGGGGCAGGATCTGCTCGGCCCGGCGAGCGACGATCTCGGCAATAGCGGCAAGATGCTCGTCACTTTGGTCTTGACCCTCGACAAGGCCGCCTTGGCGCTGGCTGCCCAGAAGCTCGACGCCAACCTCTGGCAGGCGCGCGCCGATTACTGGCGCGGCGCCGAAATGCGCGACCCCGATGCGCCGCTAGCACTGCACGAAGATGTCGAGAATGCCGCGCGCCAGCTCGACATGATCGCCGGCGAGGCCGGCGACGACGCCAAGCCGATCCTGGACCCGATGAAGACGGCGCTGTCCCGTTACGCCGAGGCCGCCGCCGCCACGCTGACGGCGGGCGCCGAGATCGACCGCCTCTATCGCCAGAAGATCGCGCCCGAGGTCGAGGCTCTGCAAGCTGCGTTTGGCGCCGAGCGGGACAGCGCCGGCGAACGCTTCGAGGCGACCCGCGCCGCGCTCGCGGCGCGTATGGCGACAAGCGAACGCTTGCAAATCGGCGTCGCGGCGCTGGCGCTGGCCTTCGGCGCGCTCGGCGCGTTCCTGGTGCTGCGCTCGATCGTGAAACCGCTCAACGGGTTGACCGAGGGCCTGCGCCGGCTCGCCGGCGGCGATTTCGACATCACGCTGCCGGCGCTCGGCCGGCGCGACGAGATCGGCGAGATCGCCAATCAGGCCGAGGGGCTGAAGCGCGCCTCGCTGGAGAAGGCCCAGCGCGAGGCAGAGGAGCGGCTGACCCGTCAGGCGCGCGAGGCCGAAAGCGCCGCCGAGGCGGCCGAGCAGCGCGAGCGGGCGGCGCAAGCGCAGAAAATGGTGATGTCGCGCCTCGGCGAGGCGCTCAGCGGCATCGCCCACAAGCGCCTCGACTTCCGCCTCGCCGACGAGATCCCGGCCGATTATTCCAAGGTGCGCGAGGATTTCAACCTCGCCGTCGCCCAACTCGCCGAGGCGATGGGCGTCGTCTCGACCGCCTCGGAGGCGGTGCGCAGCGGCGTCACCGAGATCAGCGGCGCCGCCGACGGCCTCTCCGAGCGCACCGAACGGCAGGCCGCGCAACTGGAAAAGACCGCCGCTTCGCTCGCCGCCATCACCGAGGCGATCCAGAAGACCGCGCGCGGCTCTGGCGAGGTCGGCGGCGTCGCCGCCAAGGCCGCAGCAGAGGCCGAAGGCAGCGGCGAGATCGTGCGCCGCGCCGTCGCGGCGATGGGCCGCATCGAAGCCTCGTCAAGCCAGATCGGGCAGATCATCGGCGTCATCGACGAAATCGCGTTCCAGACCAGCCTTCTGGCGCTCAACGCCGGCGTCGAGGCCGCGCGGGCGGGCGACGCCGGTCGCGGCTTTGCGGTCGTCGCATCGGAAGTGCGGGCCCTAGCGCAACGCTCGGCCGACGCCGCGCGCGAGATCAAGGGCCTCATCGCGGCCTCGGCCACTCATGTCGGCGCCGGCGTCGAGGAGGTCGGCGCGGCGGGCCGGGCGCTCGACGGCATCCGCGAGCGGCTGGCCGAGATCAACCGGGTGATTGGCGAGATCGCCGGCAGCGCCCAGGCGCAGGCGACCGGCCTCGGCCAGATCAATGTCGCCGTCGGCCAGATGGACCAGATGACGCAGCAGAACGCCGAGATGGCTGAGGAGGCGACGACGGCGGCCCGCGCGCTGACCGAGCAATGCGCCTATCTCATCCAGGAGATCGCGGCCTTCCGCCTCACCCGCGATGTCGGGCCCCGCCTCTACGACTGGGCCGCCTGACCGGCGCGCCGCCACACCAGCGACGCCGCCGCCAGATCCTCGATCGAGGCGCCGACCGATTTGAACAAAGTGATCTCCTCGTCGCTGCCGCGCCCCGGCGCGCCACGGGCCAGCGCCGCGAGATCGGCGACGACGGCGGATTTGGCCAAGGCGCCGTCGCGGATCGCCTGCGCGACGTCGCCGCCTTCATGCAGCGCGTCGGGCGTATCGACGAACACGCGCGCCCGTTGCAGCGCCAGATCGTCGGCCTCGCGCATCGTCATGTTGAAGGCGCCGACGAGATCGACATGCTGGCCGGGCTTCAGCCAGGCGCCGCGAATCAGCGGCGCGCTCGATAGCGTCGCGGCGCTGACGATGTCGGCTTGTCCCACCGCCGTTTCCAGATCCGCCTCCGCCCGCGTGGCGAAGCCTTCCTGCGCGAGCCGCGCCGCCAAAGCCTGCGCCCCGGCGTAGCGATGGTTCCAGACAACGATCTCGCGGATCGGCCGCACGCTGGCATGGGCCCGGGCGAGGAAGGGCGCCAGCGCGCCGGCGCCGACGAGCGTCAGCCGCCGCGCATCGGCGCGCGCCAGACGCGAGGCGGCCAGCGCCGAGGCGGCCGAGGTGCGCCATAGGGTCAGCCGCGTGCCGTCGAGGACGGCGAGCGTCTGTCCCGTGCGCCCGTCCTGCAACACGTAGACGCCCTGCACGGCCGAAAGCCCGCGCGCGCCATTGCCGGGAAACACATTGACGATCTTGACGCCGAGGACGCCCTCGCCCCAAGCGGGCATCAGGAGATGCGTTGCGTCGGGCTCGCCTTGCAGCGGCACGACATGGTGGTGGCGCGTCGGCGCCTGGAGGCCGCCGCGAAAAGCGGCGTCGAGCGCTGCGATGAGGGCGGGAAAATCGAGCGCGGCGTCGATGTCGGCGGCGGACAGAAAGCGCATGTCAGACCTGTTTGGCGAGAGCGGGGGCGGCGGCGAGGCGCGCCGCCTGTAGTTCCTGGCGCAGCCGCGCGGCCTCGGCCTCGGCCTGACGGGCGGCGCGGCGGCGCGGCCCCTGGCCGATCCACGTGGCCGCGCTCCCGGCGACGACGCCCAGCGCCATCGCCAGCAGCAGCGCTGCATATTCCGGCGCCTGAACGGGATCGAGGCCGTGGCCGCCGATGGGATCGAAATAGATCGTCACCGGCTCGCGATTGGCGAAAGCGAAGACGAGGATGAGCGCCGCCGCGGGCGCCAGGATGAGATATTTGAGAAGGCGCATCGGCTCGAAACCCCTCGCGACCATGCCCCAGATCGCTAGCGCCGCGCAAACAGCTTCTCGATGTCGGCGAGCTTGAGTTCGACATAGGTCGGCCGGCCGTGGTTGCACACGCCCGCGCCGGGCGTCGCCTCCATCTCGCGCAACAGGCCGTTCATCTCCTCGGGCTTCAGATGCCGGCCGCTGCGCACGGAATGGTGGCAGGCGATGGTGGCCAGCCGATGGTCGAGCTTGCGCTCCAGCGCCTCCGCCCCATCCTCGGCGCGCAGGGTGTCGGCGAGGTCGCGGGTGAGCGCCGCGAAATCGGCGCCGGCGAGCAGGCTCGGCGTCTCGCGCACCAAAACCGCGCCGGGGCCGAAGGGCTCGACGACGAGGCCGAGGCGGGCCAGAATCGGCGCCGCCTCGCTTAGCGCCGCGACGGCGGCGGGCGCCAGATCCACCACCAAGGGCGTCAGCAGGATCTGGCGCTCGACGCCGCTGGCCTCGCGCTGGCGCTTCAGCCGCTCGTAGACGATGCGCTCGTGCGCGGCGTGGCTGTCGACGATCACCATTCCGTCGCGGGTCTGGGCGACGATGTAATTGCCGTGCAACTGCGCGCGCGCGGCGCCGAGCGGCGCATCGCTCTCGGCGGGCGCGGCCTCGGGGCGCGCGGAGGGGGCGTCGAAGGCGGTGAAGGCGGCCTGCGCCGGTTCCGACAGGCCAGGGTTGGCGGGCGAGGCGCGCCAGTCCCAGCGCTGCGGCGCCAAGCCGCGCTGCGCCATCGAGCCACGCGGCATCCACGCCGGGGCCGTCAGCGACGACAAAGCCTGCGGGGCGGCGGCGCGGCGCAGCGCGCCTTCGAGCGCCCGCTTGACCGCGCCGACGATGAGCCCGCGCACCAGCGCGGCGTCGCGGAACCTGACCTCGGCCTTGGCGGGATGGACGTTGACGTCGACCTCGCGCGGGTCGAGGCTCAGGAACAGGACCGCCGCGCCGTGGCGCTCGCGCGGCAGGTAATCGAGATAGGCGGCGCGCAGGGCGCCGGCGATCAGCTTGTCGCGCGCCGCCCGGCCGTTGACATAGGCGAACTGGCTGAGGCCATTCGGCTTGTTGAAGGTCGGCGCGGCAATGAGGCCGGCGATGCGGACCCCCTCGCGCGTCTCGTCGATTTCGAGCGCGCTGGCGAGGAACTCCGCGCCTAGCGCCTGACGCAGCCGCTCACGCAGATCGCCGCCCGGCCAATCGAAGCCGGAACCGATGTCGGTGGCATAGACGAAGCGCGCCTCCGGCCGGCCGAGCGCCAGGCGCAGCACGGCGTCATGGCAGGCCTGGGCCTCGGCGCGGTCGGTCTTGAGAAACTTCAGCCGCGCCGGAGTGGCGGCGAACAAGGCCCGCGCCTCGATGCGCGTGCCCAAGGGATGCGACGAGGGCGCGATCTCGGATTTGACGCCGTCCTCGACGGTGAGTTGGAACGCCTCGCCCGCCCCCCTTGCTCGCGTGCGGATTTCGAGCCGCGACACCGAGGCGATGGAGGGCAGCGCCTCGCCGCGAAAGCCGAGCGTGCCGATCGCCGAGAGATCGCCGTCGGGCAGCTTGGAGGTGGCGTGGCGCTCTACGGCGAGCGCGAGATCGGCGGCGTCCATGCCTGAGCCGTCGTCGGCGACGCGGATGAGGTCGCGTCCGCCGGCGGATATGGCGACCTCGATGCGCCGGGCGCCGGCGTCGAGGGCGTTCTCGACCAGCTCCTTGACGGCGGCGGCGGGCCGCTCGATCACCTCGCCGGCGGCGATGCGGTCGATCAGCAGCGGGTCGAGGCGGCGCACGGGCATGACGGGGGATTAGCCGATTCGCGGGCGCTGAGCGAGGGCGGCGGCAGGGACTGGCGGTGAATAGCGCTTTTCAAGCGCTTGGGCGCCATTTCGTGACCTGTTCGGCGGCGCGGCGGATGGCGGGGCTTGGCCGGAGCGCAGGCGTCTCCGCGCCTATGTTAACGTATGTTAACATAGGCATCGAACAGGGACCGGGCCGCTGGCCGAGATTGCGCGCCGCCGCCCTGTCCGCTAACCCCGCCTCCAACGCTCGGGGGGAACGCATGTCCACGCTGCCGCAGCCGCCGCTGGCGCGCATCTTATTGGCGAGCCTCGTCGGCACGACGATTGAGTTCTACGATTTCTATATCTACGGCACGGCGGCGGCGCTGGTGCTGGGCGCGCTGTTCTTCCCCCATTCGGCGCCGCAGACGCAACGGCTGGCGGCGTTCCTCACCTTCGGCATCGCGTTTCTGGCGCGGCCCGTCGGTTCGATGATCTTCGGCCATTTCGGCGATCGCGTCGGGCGCAAGGCGACGCTGATCGCCTCGATGCTCGTCATGGGCGGCTCGACGACGCTGATCGGCCTGCTGCCGGGCTATGCGACGCTGGGCCTCGCCGCGCCCTGGCTGCTGTGCCTGCTGCGCTTCGGGCAGGGCCTGGGCCTGGGGGGCGAATGGGGCGGGGCGGCGCTGATCGCCACCGAGAACGCGCCCGGACATCGGCGCGCCTGGTTCGGCATGTTCCCGCAACTGGGGCCGCCGATCGGCTTCCTGCTGTCGAACGCTTTGTTCCTGGGCCTCATCGTGACGCTGGGCGAGCCGGCCTTCATCGCCTGGGCGTGGCGGATTCCGTTCCTGTTCAGCGCCGCGCTGGTGCTCATCGGGCTCTATCTGCGCGTCTCCATCGCCGAGACGCCGGCCTTCGCGGCGGTGCTGGCCGAGCGCCGGCGCGTCGCGGTGCCGCTGGCGACGGTGCTGACCCGGCATCTCGTCCCGCTGCTTCAGGGCACGTTCGCCATCGTCGTCTGTTACGCGCTGTTTTACATCACGACCGTTTTCGCGCTGAGTTATGGCGTCGGCGTCAAGCATATCCCGCGCGCGACCTTCCTGGAGATGCTGTGCGCGGCGGCGCTCTGCATGGCGGTGGCTTCGCCTGTCGCCGCGGCGCTGGCCGATCGCATCGGGCGCCGGCCGGTGCTGATCGCGGCCAGCTTGCTGGCGGTCGTCATCGGACTGCTGCTGCCGGCGCTGCTCGGCGGCGGGCAGGGTTCGACGCTGCTGTTCGTCTGCCTTTCGCTGGCGACGATGGGGTTCACCTTCGCCCCGCTCGGGGCGCTGCTGCCGGAGCTGTTTCCGGCCGAAGTCGCGTATACCGGGGCCTCCGTCGCCTACAGCCTCGGCGGCATTCTCGGCGCCTCGCTGGCGCCGTCGCTGGCGCAGGCGCTGCTGCAATGGGGCGGGCTGGCTTATGTCGGCTATTATATCGTCGCGGCGGCGCTGCTGAGCTTGGTCAGCTTGCTGACGGTGAGGGAGACGCGGCGCGCGCAAACGCCGCGATGACAGCCGGCGGGATCAATCAGCGGCCGCCTTCGCGCGCGGCTTGCGTCTCGCCGGATCCGGGCCCGCCACGCAGCCGGCGAAATCGCGCGCGATCTCGTCGATGCTCATGCCGCCCGGCCGGTACCATTCGCCCGCCCAGTTGAGCGCGCCCAGAAGCATCAGGCGCACGGAATCGGGCGAAAGCTTCTCGTCGAGCAAGCCGGCCGCGAACAATTCCGCCACCAGATCGCGCCAAAGCTTCTCATAGCGGCGGCGCTCGGCGCGACATTCGGCTTGCACGCTCGCGGGCAGGAAGGCGTAGGTGCGGATGCAGGCCGAGGTGTAGTCGCTGTGCTCTAGCGAGGCGAGTAGATGCGTCTTGATCGCCGTCTCCAGGCGCTGGCGCGCCGGAGCGCGCGCGGGGAGCGCGGCCAGGGCCGCGACAACCGCATCGTGGACGACCCGCACGCCTTCGTTGACGACCTCGCCGACGATGGCGTCCTTCGACGGGAAATGATGATAGATGCTGCCGCCCTTGATGCCGACCGCCGTCGCGATCGCCCGCGTCGTCGTCGCCTCATAGCCTCGGCGGCTGAGCAGATGCGCCGCGGCGTCGAGGATTTGCCGGCGCGCGCCGACCTTTTCCAACGCCGCGCTCTCGGCTTTGGAATCCCCTGTCGCGGCTTTGGCGCGTCTGCCCCTCATATGCCCACGTCGTCAGCCCCATCTGCGCGATCACGCGCGCCTGATTCGCAAGCCTGATGGCAAGCTCGCTAAGGCCGTGATCGGGATTTCTGATCTCGCCATCGCCGCGAGATTCCCACGTCCCGCCGAGCCGCGCAACCACGCCGCCGTCGTGCGCGAAAGCAACCGAAGATGCGCGAACGTCGTCTGAGAGACGGTCGAGCCGCCCTCATGGATCAGCGCATTCTTGTTTGATCGCCCCGGGAGGCGCCGGCGCGAGCCCGCATGGGCCTCGCCGTCGGCTTGCGATGAAACCTGCATCGAACGCCCTTGTCTCGCTGCCTAACGCTTGATAGGCTACGGTAAGACGCCTTCTGCCGCAAGACTCCTTCTGCCGCAAGACGCCGGTGCGAAAACCGACCCGGGAGCCATCCAAGGGATTATTACACGCGGGTCGGCGAGATCGCGCAAGGAAGGTCGCTGCCCGCGGGTGACATGAGCCGGCAGGCGTTTGCAATGGGAGAAGGCGCGCAGATGCCGGTGTTGGAAAGCAAAGCGCGGCAAGGCGCGCAGTTCGAGCGCAACCGTTCCGCCTACACGAGCCTGATCGAGACCTTGCGCGATCGGCATCGGCGCGTTCTCCAGGGCGGCGGCGAGAAATTGCAGCGCCGTCACCGCGAGCGCGGCAAGATTCCGGTGCGCGAGCGCATCGACCATCTGGTTGATCCGCTCGCCCCGTTCCTGGAATTGTCGCCGCTCGCCGCCTGGGAGCTCTATGGCAACGAAGTTCCGAGCGCCGGCGTGGTCACGGGCATCGGCGTGATTGCGGGGACGCCGTGCATGATCGTCGCCAATGACGCGACCGTGAAGGGCGGCTCGTTCTTCCATGAGACGGTGAAGAAACATCTGCGCGCGCAGGAGATCGCCTTTGAGAACCGCCTGCCCTGCGTCTATCTCGTCGATTGCGGCGGCGCCTATCTGCCCGAGCAGGACCGGGTGTTTCCCGACCGCGATCATTTCGGCGGCGCGTTCTTCCAACAATGCCGCATGTCCGCCGCGGGCCTGCCGCAGATCTCGGCGGTGTTTGGCGGCTGCACCGCCGGAGGCGCCTATATTCCCGCACTTTCCGATGAGGTCGTGATGGTGCGCGGGACGGGGCGCATTCATCTGGGCGGGCCGCCCATCGTCAAGGCGGCGATCAACGAGATCGTCGATGGCGAAACGCTGGGCGGCGCCGAAATGCATTCCACCGTGTCGGGCGTGTCGGATTATCTGGCCGAGACCGAGTTGGAGGCCATCGCCAAGCTGCGCGACATCGTGGCGGCGCTCGGCTGGCGCGAAGGCCGGCGCACGGTGCGGCGCGAGACGCGGCCACCGCTCTACGACCCGCTGGAACTGGATGGAATCGTCGGCACGGACCTCAAGCAACCCTATGACGTTCGCGAAGTGATCGCCCGCATCGTCGACGGCGGCGAGTTCCAGGAGTTCAAGCCCGCTTACGGATCGACGCTGGTGTGCGGCTTCGCCTGGATCCACGGCGAACCCGTCGGCATCCTCGCCAACAACGGCGTGCTGTTTTCCGAATCCGCCGTCAAGGGCGCGCATTTCATCGAATTGTGCGATCAGCGGCGCACGCCCATCGTCTTCCTGCAAAACATCACCGGCTTCATGGTGGGCGTTGACGCGGAGCGCGGCGGCATCGCCAAACATTCGGCCAAGCTGGTTTATGCGGTCTCCAACGCGCGCGTGCCGCGCTATACGATCATCATCGGCGGCTCCTATGGCGCCGGCAATTACGGGATGTGCGGGCGCGGCTTTCAACCACGGTTCCTGTTCGCCTGGCCGAACGCCCGCATCGCCACGATGAGCGCCGAGGTCGCGGCCACCGTCGTCACCGACCTGCGGCGGGCGAGCCTGACGCGCGGCGCCGCCGATGAAGAAGAGATCGCGCGCGTCGACCGCGAGACGCGCGCGCAGTTCGAGGCGCAAAGCACGCCGTATTACGCCACGGCGCGGTTGTGGGACGACGGAATCATCGAGCCCTGGCAGACCCGCGACGTGCTGGGACTGGCGCTGGCGCTGGCCGCGCGCGAGCCGGACCTGCCGGAATCCCGCCCCGTCTACAGGATGTGAGACGATGATTGGCTCCCTGCTCGTCGCCAACCGCGGCGAAATCGCCGTGCGCATCATGCGGACCTGCCGCCGGCTCGGCATTCGCACGATCGCGGTCTATTCCGACGCCGACCGCGACGCGCGGCACGTCGCCTTCGCCGACGAGGCTATGCGCATCGGCCCGGCGCCGGCGCGCGAAAGCTATCTGAGGCCCGACGCCATCCTGGAGGCGGCCGCCCGCGCGGGCGCGGAAGGGATCCATCCCGGCTACGGATTTTTGTCGGAGAAGCCTGAACTTGCACAACTCTGCGCCGAAGCGGGGCGCGTGTTCGTCGGCCCTTCGGCGTCCTGCATCGTCGCGATGGGCGCCAAGATCGGCGCCAAGCGGATCGCCGCCGAGGCGGGCGTGCCAAGCGTGCCGGGCTATATCGGCGACGACCAATCCGCCGGCCGGCTCGCCGAGGAGGCGCGCCGCATCGGCTTTCCCCTGATGATTAAGGCTTCCGCAGGCGGCGGCGGCAAGGGCATGCGCAAGGTGTTCGAGGCCTGCGAACTCGCCCCTGCGATTGATCTGGCGCGTCGCGAGGCGGACGCGGCGTTCGGCGATCCCGCCTTGCTGATCGAGAAGCTGGTTCTGCGGCCAAGACATCTGGAAGTGCAGATCGCCGGCGACAAACACGGAAACGTCGT
>JAJYDD010000123.1 GCA_021777795.1 Pseudomonadota bacterium
AGGAGCGCCCTCGGCGTATTCCTGGATGAAGCCATGCCCGTTTCCGTCGCCACGCTGGTCGCCGCTCCCGGCGATCTGACCGATGCCGCCCTCCGGCGCGTCGCGCAAGCGCTGCCGACACATATGCGGGTCTGGCTCAGTCCCGGCGAAGCCGCCGATCTCGTCTTCGAGGGCGAGGCCGTCGATCTCGCGCAGGCGGCGGCCGGGTTCGATCTCTTTGTGCAACCCCTCGCCGCCCGCGACAAAAAGCTGCTCGTCGCCGATATGGATTCGACGCTGATCGGGCAAGAGTGCATCGACGAACTCGCCAAGGTCGCCGGCATCGGCGAGCGCGTCGCCGCGATCACCGAGCGGGCGATGCGCGGCGAACTCGATTTCGCCGGCGCCCTTCGCGAGCGCGTCGGGCTGCTCGAAGGCCTCGATCTCGCCGTCATCGACAGCCTGCTGGCCGAGTGCATCACGCTGACGCCGGGCGCGAAAACGCTGGCCGCGACGTTCCGGGCGCGCGGCGGTTATTTCGCCATCGTCTCCGGCGGCTTCGTGCCCTTCACCGGGGCGGTGGCGTCCTGGCTCGGCGCCGACGAGCACCGCGCCAACCGGCTGGAGGCCGAGGCCGGCCGGCTGACCGGCCGCGTCGCGGAGCCCATCCAGGGCGCCGACGCCAAGCTGCGGGCGTTGCGCGAATTGCGCGCGCGCCTCTCGTTGCCGGCCTCGGCGGTGCTGGCGGTCGGCGACGGCGCCAACGATCTGCCGATGCTGGCCGAGGCCGGCCTCGGCGTCGCCTATCGCGCCAAGCCGAAGGTGGCGGCGGCCGCCCATGCGCGGGTCGAACAGGGCGACCTCACGGCGCTGCTGTTCGCGATGGGGATTGCGAAGGCGGATTTCGTCGGCGGCTGACCGGGCGCCCGCCTCACAGCGTCCGGGCGATGAGCAGCTTCATGATCTCGTTGGCGCCGCCATAGATGCGCTGGACGCGGGTGTCGCGGAACATGCGGCCGATCGGATATTCGTTCATGAAGCCGTAGCCGCCGAACAATTGCAGGCAGCGGTCGACGATTTTGCATTCGAGGTCGCTGACCCAATATTTGGCCATCGAGGCGGTGGCGGCGTCGAGTTTGCGCTCCAGATGCAGGCCGATCAGCCGATCGACGAAGGCGCGCCCGACATTCGCTTCCGTCTTGCATTCGGCCAGCACGAATTGCGTGTTCTGGAAATCGAGGAGCCGCTTGCCGAAGGCGTGTCGCTCTTTGACATAATCTATGGTCAGTTGCACGGCACGCTCGATCACCGCCATGCCGCCGACAGCGATGTTGAGCCGCTCCTGCGGCAACTGCTGCATGAGTTGGACAAAACCCTGTCCGGCCTCGGTTCCCAGCAGGTTCGAGGTCGGAACCCGCGCTTCGTTGAAGAACAACTCGGAGGTGTCCTGCGCGTCGAGGCCGACTTTGTCCAGCTTGCGCCCGCGCGCGAAACCTTCGGTCTCCTCGGTCTCGACGACGATCAGCGAGGTGCCCTTGGCGCCGGCGGCGGGGTCGGTCTTGGCGACGACGATGACGAGATTGGCGGTCTGGCCATTGGTGATGAAGGTCTTCTGGCCGTTGATGACATAATGATTGCCGGATTTGGCCGCGCTCGTGCGCACCCCTTGCAAATCCGAACCCGCGCCCGGCTCGCTCATCGCGATGGCGCCGACCAACTCGCCGCTCGCCATGCGCGGCAGCCAGCGCCGCTTCTGCTCCTCGGAACCGTAATGCAGGATGTAGGGGGCGACGATGGCGTTGTGCAGCGAGGCGCCGAACCCGTCGACGCCCTTGGTCGCCATCGTCTCCATCAGCACGACCTCGTGGCGGTAATCGCCGCCGGCGCCGCCATAGGCCTCCGGCATCGACAGGCACAGCAACCCGGCCGCGCCGGCCTCCCGCCACATCTCGCGCTCGACAATCTTGTCCTCGCGCCATTTGGCGACGCGCGCCTCGGGCGCGTGCTTGTCGAAGAATTTGGCGGTGGAATCCGCGAACAGGACGATCTCCTCCTCGCGCAGATAATCGGGCCGGTCGAAAGCCATTACGGACATGAGCGCTCCTCCTTTTCCCCCTTCATGGCGCGCCGTCAGGCTTCGCGCAAATCGGCCTCGCGTCGCGCCGCTTTCTCATAGCCATCGGCGGCGGCGAGAAAATCGGCGAGCGTCGAAGCGAGGCGCGAAGAGGACGGCGCAGCCCCGGCGAGCGCCTCGCGGGCGATGCGGCGCTCCGCCTCCAGCGCGTCGGCGGCATGGGCCTCCAGCGCGTCGATGCGGGCGGCGGAGATTTGGGCGGCGGCGCGGCTGGCGGCGATCACCATCGCGCTCATCTCGTCGAGCCCGCGCCGCGCCGAACGCGGCTCGCCACCCATGCGCGCCGCCGAATCCGACAACGCCGCCAGCGCCTCCATGAAATCCTTGCGGGCGAGGCGATAATCCTGATCCGGCGCGCCGGGGCTCAGCGCCACGTCGGCGAAACCGGCGGCGCGGTCCTTGAGCCGGCGGGCGATCTTCGGCGCCTCGGAAATCTCCCAGTTCGGCAGCACATAGCTGAACAGATGCGCGATCGCTGCGCCGATCAGCGTGTCGGTGAGCCGCGCCAGCATCGGCGAGGGAAAATTCGGCTCCGCCAGATGCAGCGACACCAGCGCCATCATCGAGGCGCCAGTCGAGGCGATGCGGTAATTGAGCCGGGCGAAGCCGTGCGCGACCGCGAGCCCGATCGCCTGCACGACAAGCAGCCCCCAGGGCGGCGAATAGGCGACGGCGGCGGAGGCGACGACGCAGCCGATCAGCGTACCGATCACCCTATCGTCGCGGCGCTGGCGGGTGAGCCCGTAGCCGGCGCGCAGGATCACGGAAATGGTCAGCAGCACCCAGTTGCCGTGGCGCTCGCCGCCGAGTTCGGCCGCCGCGATCCCGCCCGCCATCATCGCCAGCGACAGCCGCGCCGCATAGCGAAACACCGGCGACGCCGGGGTCAGATGCGGCTTCAACAGCCGGGGATGCAGCGAGCGCGCGGCGCGAAAGGCCGAAAGCTTGATCTCGCCGATGGCGGCCTCGGCCGCCGCGTCGTCGCCGAGCGCCCGCTCCAGTCTCGCGATGGCGGCGCGGGCGGCGTCGAGGCGCGCCAGCGTGCGGCCAATGGCGGCGCGCACGTCGGCGGGCGTGTCCTCGTCGGCGATCAGGCGCAGGCCCTCGCGGTTGGCGGCGTCGCGGGCCAACTGGTGGTCCTTGGGCAGCGCCGGCTCGCGATGAGCGAGCAGGTCGAGCCCAAGATGCTGCACGTCGAGCGCGGTGGCGCGCACGAGAATGCCGAGCCGGCGCATCCATTCCGCCGCCGCCGGCAGGCGCCTCAGATCCGGCAAGTCGCATTGCGCGGCGACCAGCGCGTCGAGCCCATCGAGAATGAGCCCGATGGAGGCCGCCAGCCGCACCCGCTCCGGTGTGGCGCGCGGCTTCTCCAGCAGCAGCGCCCGCGCGCCCTGCAACTGCTCCGCCAGGGCGGCCTGCTGGCGGATGACCCGGCCATAGACGGCGGCAAGATCGGTCTGCGGATCGGCGAAGCGCGCATAGGCGAAGAGATAGGTGGCGAACTCGCGCAGCGATTCGCTGGTCATCATGCGCCGGTCGCTGGCGGCGATGGCGCGCGAGATGACGAGCGAGATCGCGATATAGCCGGCGCCGCCGACGGCCATGCTGGCGCTGACCTTCAGCACGCCGGCCATATCCAGCGGCGGAAAGCCGAGCGCCAACACCATCGCGATGAGGATCTGCATGGAGGTGGCGAGCGCCCAGCGGCCATAGCCGCTGATGAGGCCGCCGCCGAACGAGACGAGGCCGATGGTCGCGATCTCCAACGGCGGCCAACGGGCTGCGGCGAGGGCCAGCGCCGTGGCGAGGAGCGCCAGCGCGAAGCCGGCGCTCATGCTGCGGGCCTTGTCGCGCAACGGGGCGGGAAAATCGCCGATGCTGGCCGCGATCGCGCCAAGCGTGAAGGCGAAGCCGTGGGCGAAGCCGAGAAACGCCGTGGCCGAAATCGCCACGATCATCACGCCGGCGGCGACGCCGAGCCCGTTGGCCACATGCTGGCCGACGAACAGCTTGAGCAGCTTGGGAGAGCGGGTCCACGGCGTCATGGCCTCGGGTCTAGCAAGCGCAGGGCGCCGGTCAAGGCCGGCCTGGACCCGGCGCCGCCACTTCCGTCTCGCTTGTAGTTTCCACCCAACTCTACCGCCCGCAGGCCTCCCCGCCCGGCCGCACGGACTTCGCAAGCGGCAACCAAACGCCGCCGCGGCTCATCGAGCTTCGATTGCTTGGGCGGATGTCTTAAGCCTTGGCGCGCCCGGCGAAGGCCTCGAAGGCCGCGCGCGCCTCCGGCGATTTCAGCGCGCGGGCGAAGGCGACAAGCTCCTCCTCCATATGCGCGTAAAGCGCCTCGGCATCGCCGCGCATCAGCTTGCGGGTGGCCAGCAGCGCCGCGCGGGGCTTGGCCGCCAGCGCCTTGGCCTTGGCGAGCGCATGCGCCTTCAAGCCCTCCGGCGCGACGACCTCGGCGACAAGGCCGATCTCCTTCGCGCGCGCGGCGCCGACGGCCTCGCCGAGCAGCAGCATTTCGGAAGCGACGCCAAGGCCAAAGCGGCGCGGGACCAACATCGAAGCGCCCGCCTCCGGCACCAGCCCGAGATTGACGAACGGCATGGCGAAGCGCGCGCTGGGCGCGGCGTAGACGAGATCGCAATGCAGGCACATCGTCGTGCCGACGCCGACCGCCGGCCCCTCGACCGCCGCCAGCAGCGGCTTGTCGAAACGCGCCAGCGTGCGGATGAACTCGCCGCCCGGCCCCGAGCGCGCGCCTTCGGACTGGCGCTGGTTCTCGGCGAGGAAATCGCCGATGTCGTTGCCGGCGCAGAAGGCGCCGCCGGCGCCCGTGACCAGCACCGCGCCGACGCCCTCTTCGGCGCTCGCCATGACGAGGGCCTCGCGCAAGGCGCGGTACATGGCGCCGGTCAGCGCGTTCTTCTTGTCCGGGCGGTTCAGCGTGGCGACGATGACGCCGCCGTCGCGTTCGATATCGACGGTCATGCAACCTCCTTGAGCGCGGCCTCAGCGCCGCTCAGCGCCGCATCGCCGGAAAGAATGGTTTCGGCGAGCCCCGGCGCGACCGGCGCCAGTTTTTCGGCGAAGAAGCGGGCCAGCGCGACACGGCCGGCGTCCGCTTCCGGGGCCAGCGCCGCCTTGGCGAGACAGGCGCCGCCAAGCGCGAGGCCGAACAGCTTCAGATAGGCGTAGGCGCCCGCGAGCGCGGCGTCCTGGTCATTGGCGAGCGCATCCAGGAGATAGGCGGTCGCCCGCTCCAGCCCGCCGGCCGCCTCTTCGAGCCGCTTGCCCGTCGCCCCGAAACCATCGCGGCCGGCGGCGTCGCTGGCGATGGCGCGGATGAAGGCGATTTCGCGCTGCACCGCGCGGCCGCCGCCCAGCGTGATCTTGCGCGTCACGAGATCGACGGCCTGGATGCCGTTGGTGCCCTCGTAGATGCCGGCGATGCGGGCGTCGCGCATGTGCTGGGCCGCGCCCGTCTCCTCGATATAACCCATGCCGCCATGCACCTGCACGCCGAGCGAGGCCGCCTCGTCACCCACATCGGTCGACCACGCCTTGGCGACGGGGGTCAGCAGCGAGGCGCGCTCGGCGGCGGCCTCGCGCGCCTCCTTGGTCGCCGCGTGGCGGGAAAGGTCGATGGCGACCCCTGTCAGGTGGCAGATGCCCCGCGCGGCCTGAAGGCTCGCCTTCATGGTCAGCAACATGCGCCGCACGTCGGGATGCTCGACGATCGGGCTCATGCCGGGCGCGGCGCCGGCGCGGCCCTGTTTGCGGTCGCGGGCATAAGCCGCCGCATGTTGAAAGGCGCGCTCGGCGATGGCGACCCCCTGCAAGCCGACGCTGAGCCGGGCGCTGTTCATCATCACGAACATCGCGGCCAGGCCGCGATTCTCCTCGCCGACCAGGAAGCCCGTGGCGCCGCCGTTGTCGCCATAGACCATCACGCAGGTCGGCGAGGCGTGGATGCCGAGCTTGTGCTCTATGCTCGCGCAGCGCACGTCGTTGCGCTGGCCCAGCGAGCCATCCGGCCTGACCAGGAATTTCGGCACAAGAAACAGCGACAGGCCGCGCGTGCCGGCGGGCGCGTCAGGCAGGCGGGCGAGCACGAGATGCACGATGTTGTCAGCGAGATCGTGCTCGCCATAGGTGATGAAGATCTTCTGCCCGAAGACGCGATAGCTGCCGTCCCCCGCCGGCTCCGCGCGCGCCCGCACCGCGTTGAGATCCGAACCTGCTTGCGGCTCGGTCAGGTTCATGGTGCCGGTCCATTCGCCGCTGGCGAGGCGCTTGACGTAGGTCTCCTTCAATTCCGGCGAGGCGTAGGCGTTGAGCGCGCCGAGCGCGCCCTCGCTGAGCAGCGGGCAGAGCGCGAAGCCCATCGAGGCGCCGTTCCAGATTTCGCTACAGGCGAAATTGACCGAATGCGGCAGGCCCATGCCACCCTGCTCGGGCGCGGCGGTGACGCCCGCCCAGCCGCCGGCGACCCATTGCTGGTAGGCGTCGCGAAAACCCTGGGGCGAGGTGACGACGCCGTTCTCGCATTTGGCGCCTTGCGTGTCGCCGGTCCGGTTGAGGGGGGCGATGACCTCGGTGGCGAAGCGCCCCGCCTCGCCGATGACGGAGGCGACCGTGTCCGCATCGAGATCGCCGAACGCGCCCTCGGCGATCGCCTCGTCGAGGCCGGCGACATGGCGCAGCGAAAACAGAATGTCTTCGACGGGGGAGCGATACATGGGGCGTCTCCGCGCGATGGTTTTTCAGCCAAGGACCACAGAACGCGGGCCGGCGCAATCCGCCTTTTCGGCGCCGCCGAGCCGGGATTGGAACAACGCGCGACGGCCAGGGTTCGCAGCCTCAAGAGCAAAGGAGGATGCGATGGCCAATGTTCGTTACACCGTGACGCCTGCGGCGGACCAGTGGGCGGTGGCGCGCGATGGCGTGCCCGGCATGTCCTATCTGTCGCAGGAAGCGGCCTTCGAGATCGCGGTCGCCGAGGCGGAAGCCGATCTGCGCGCGGGCCACGAGATCACGCTGGAGGTGCGCACCCGGCTCTCCGATCCCGTCGATGACCGGAGCGGCGCCCGCCTTGCCGCGTCCGAACGGGGGTAGCAGGGGCGCCTATTCCATCACCGCGCTGTGGTCGAGTTCGAGCGGCTTCGAAGGCTTCTTGAGCAAAAGGACGAGCGGCAGAGAGAAGAGGGACAGCAGCATCAGGAGCTTGAAATCGTCCATATAGGCGATGACGACTGCCTGCATCGAGATGATCGAATCGAGCGCCGCGCGTCCGGCCGCCGTGAGCGGGTTCAGCGCATGGGCCACGGCGGGGTCAGCGAAGCCGCGATTGAACGGCGTCACATAGGCGGCGATATTGGCGTGGTTGACCTGCGTGTTCTCCGAGATAAGCGCCGAGACCACGGAGATGCCGACGCTGGACCCGATGTTGCGCGACAGGTTGTAGATGCCCGTCCCCTCGCCGCGCTTCTCGGCCGGCAGGGTCGAGAACGCCACCGTCGTCAGCGGCACGAACAGGAAGCCGAGCCCCGCGCCCTGGACGAAGCCGACGACGACAATGGTGTATTGCGACACCGCCGGCGTCCAGCCGGTCATCCAATACATGGCGAGTGCGGTCAACAGCAGGCCCGCAGTCAACAGATAACGGGTGTCGACGCGGCCGATCAACCGCCCGACCAGGAACATGCAGCACATGGTGCCGAGCCCGCGCGGCCCCATGACCAGCCCGGCGGTGACGACGGGAAAGTTCATCAGCGTTTGCAGATAAGGCGTCATCAGCGCCAGCGAGGCCAGATAGGTGACGCCGACCACGAAGATGAAGACGACGGAGATCGCAAAATTGCGATCGAGGAACATTCGCGGGTCGATGAAGCTCTTCTTGGCCGTGAAAGTATGGACGATGAAGATGTAGAAGGCGGAGGCCGCCACGACCGCTTCGATGAGAATCTCGCCCGAGGAGAACCAGTCGAGCTGCTCGCCGCGATCGAGGAACATCTGGAACGCGCCGATGGCGAGGCTGAGCGCGCCAAAACCCAGCCAATCAAGCTTGGCCCGGAGATCAATCGGCGTCTCGCGCACGAAAGTGGTGATGCCGAAGAAGGCCAGCGCGCCGAGCGGCACGTTGATGTAGAACACCCAGCGCCACGACATGTTTTCCGTCAACCAGCCGCCAATCACCGGCCCGAGCACGGGACCGACCATCACCGATATGCCGAACAGCGCCATCGCCGAGCCGCGCTCCTGCGGCTCGTAGATGTCGAGCAGGATGCCCTGCGAGAGCGGCACCAGCGAGGCGCCGAACATGCCCTGCATCAGCCGGAAGGCGACGATCTCCACCAGCGACTGCGCCAGGCCGCACAGCACCGAGGCGATGACGAAGCCGGCGATGGCGGTCAACAACACGCGCTTGCGCCCGAACCGGTTGGCCAGGAAGCCGGAGGGCGGCGTCATGATCGCGGCGGCGACGATATAGGAGGTCAAGACCCAGTTGATCTGGTCGGCGCTCGCCGAGACGCTGCCCTGGATATAGGGCAGCGCGACATTGGCGATGGTGGTGTCGAGCGCCTGCATCACCACCGCGAGAATGACGCAGACGGTGATGGCGCCGCGATTGGCGACGCGCGCGGTCTCAGCCATGGTCGCGCGCCTTCGGCAGCCAATCCTGGATGAACTGCGGCCAGCCGCGCGCGTGGCCGGTGTCGATGGCGACGGTGGCGCTCATGCCGACGCGCAGCGGCGGCTTGCCGGCCTCGGCGCCCACCTCGATGCGGACAGGCAGGCGCTGCACCACCTTGACCCAGTTGCCGGTCGTGTTCTGCGCCGGCAGCAGCGAAAAGCTCGACCCGGAGGCGGGCGCGAGGCTCTGCACCTTGCCCTTCCATTCGACGCCGGGATAGGCGTCGAGGCTGATCGTCGCCGGCTGGCCCGGGCGCACATAGGTCAGTTCGGTCTCCTTGGGCTGCGCGTCGATCCAGAGCTTGGTGGTCGAAACCAGACTGAACGCCTGCTGCGAGGCCTGTAGATAGGAGCCGACCTGGACCGCGCTGACATTGGTCACCACGCCGTCGAAGGGCGCGCGCACGATGGTGTCGTTGAGGTCGCGCTGGGCGTTGTCCACCTGCGATTTCGCTTGGCGGTAGAAGGCGTCGTCTTCGGTCTTCTCGTCGGGGTCGCCGCCGAGCTGGGCCAGCATGGTCGCCGCCTGCGCTTTGGCGACCGCCACTTTCTGCCCCACGCTTTCGAGATCGTGGCGAGCGCTGTCGGAAGCGACCTGCGTTCCCGCGCCCTTGGCCAGCAGATCCTTCTGCCGCGCGAATTGGGTCTGGTAGAAGGACAGGTCCGATTCGGCCTGCGTAACCTGCGCGAGCGCCAGCCGGTAGCTCTCCTTCAGCGTCTCGACCTGTTCGCGCACCGTGTCGAGCTGCGCCTTGGCGCCGTCGAGGGCGATACGATAGGTGTCCGGCCGCAGCCGATAGAGCACCTGGCCTTTGGCGACGCGCTCGTTGTCATGCACCTCCACGGCGATGACCGTGCCCGCGACGTCGGTGGAGACGCCCTCCATGTCGGCATGGATATAGGCGTTGTCGGTCTCCATCACCTGCCCGCCGGCGACATATTCATAGCCCCCCGCGACGAGCGCCACCGGCAGCAGCGCGAACAGCAGCGGGCGCTTCCAGTTGCGGCGGCGGCGCGGCGGGCTTGCGTTTTCGTTGCCCGGCGGCGGC
>JAJYDD010000124.1 GCA_021777795.1 Pseudomonadota bacterium
GCTTGGCGGCGTAGAGCGCCTGATCGGCGCGGCCGAAGGCGGCCGAGCCCGTGTCGTTCAGCCGGATCGACGTGACGCCGATGCTGACCGTCACCTCGCCGACCTGCGGGAAGCGAAAGGCGGCGACGGCGGCGCGAAAACGCTCGAAGGCCGCCAGCGCGTCGTCGATTCCGCAATTGGAGATCAGCGTCACGAATTCCTCGCCGCCGAAGCGGAACAGCTTGTCGCTCTCGCGGAAGGCGGAGCGCATGATGCCGGCGAAAAGCGCCAGCACTTCGTCGCCGTAGGGATGCCCGAGGCGATCGTTGACCTGCTTGAAGAAATCGATGTCGGAGACGCCGAGATGGGCGCGCGCGCCCCAGACGTCGCCGATGCGCCGAGCTTCCTTGCCACGCGCCTCAACAAGCGCGAGACGGCGGAACTGCTCGTCGAACGTGCGGCGGTTGGCCAGCCGCGTCAGACCGTCGATATCGCCATAGTCGAGCGCCGCCAAATGGCTGCGATAGATGCGCAGCAGGCCGTTGAGCAACAGGATGCGCTCGCGGTCGATCTCTCCGGAAAGCTCGATGTCGATGAGACCTAACGGGCCGACCTCGCCCAGCGCCGGGATGACGCAGCCGGAACGCCTCGTCGCGCGGTCGCGCCAGCGCACGAAGGTCTTCCTCTCATAGGCGAGCTTGATCGGCGAGCCGACTGCGCCGATCGGCGCGTCCCCCTCTTGCGGCTCGCAACCGGCTGCGGTCGGCGGCAGCGCGACGCGCTTTCTCAACCAAATTCCGTCGGGACGGCGCAAGACGCGCCAAAAAGTGAGCGCCCGCGCCCCCGCCAGTTCGAACATGACGCGCGCCAGCGTCACTTCGAGGCCTTCGCGGTCGCGCTCGTCGATGAGTTCCGCGACGCTGTGCATGAGGTCGATCATCAGCGCGCGAGCGTGTTCGGGCGATCTTACGCAGGACTTGCGGCCGACCCTGTCGAAAGCTCAGACCGCGAGCCGCTTGCGCACTTCTGTTTCGACCATATCCTTGCGCTCGCCCCCCAGCACGACGGCGCCGCGATCCATCACCACATAATCGTCGGCGAGGTCGCGCGCCCACTCAAAATATTGCTCGACAATAAGAATCGCCAGATTGCCCCGCTGGCGCAGATAGACGATGGCGCGGCCGATGTCGCGGATGATCGAGGGCTGGATGCCTTCCGTCGGTTCGTCGAGGATGAGCAGTTTCGGCCGCGTCAGCAGCGCGCGGGCAATGGCGAGTTGCTGCTGCTGGCCGCCGGAGAGATCGCCGCCGCGCCGGCCGAGCATCTCGCGCAGCACGGGGAACAGGGTGAATATCTCCTCGTCCATGACGCGCTTGTCGCGCGGCTGGGCGACGAGGCCGGTTTGCAGGTTCTCCCTCACCGTCAACAACGGGAAAATCTCGCGCCCCTGCGGCACATAGCCGAGGCCCCGGCGCGCCCTGACGAAGGCAGGCAAGGCGGAAATCTCCTCGCCCTCCCATTGGATCGACCCATCGCGGACGGGTTGATGGCCCACGATGGCGCGCATCAGCGAGGTCTTGCCGACGCCGTTGCGGCCGAGCACGCAGGTGACGCGACCGACCGTCGCCGTCAGCGACACCGAGCGCAACGCCTGCGCGGCGCCATAAAACAGGTTGACGTTCTCGACCTTCAGCATCCGTTCAGCGCCCGAGATAGACTTCGACGACCCGCTCATCGGCGCTGACCTGGTCGAGGGTGCCCTCGGCCAGCACCGCGCCTTCGTGCAGCACCGTCACCTTGACGTCGAGATCGCGCACGAACGCCATGTCGTGTTCGACCACCACGACCGAATGCTCTTTGGCGATTTCCTTCAGCATCGTGGCTGTGGCGGCGGTTTCGGAGTCGGTCATGCCGGCGACGGGTTCGTCAACCAGCAACAGCTTGGGGTCTTGCGCCAACAACATCCCGATTTCCAGCCACTGCTTCTGCCCGTGCGACAAGGAGCCCGCCTGCCGCTCGCGCATGTCGGTCAGGCGGATCCGTTCGAGGATGCGCGTGATGTTCTGAGTGATCTCGGCCGAGCCCTTCGCGGCCAGCGTGGCGCGCACGGTGCGCGGCGCCCTGGCGGCGAGCAGGATGTTGTCGTTGACCGAGTGGTTCTCGAACACCGTCGGCTTCTGGAACTTGCGCCCGACGCCGAGCGTGGCGATCTCGGCTTCGTCCATCCTCGTCAGATCGTGGCGGCCTTCGAAATAGACGTCGCCGACATCGGGCCGCGTCTTCCCCGTGATGACGTCCATCATCGTTGTCTTGCCGGCGCCGTTGGGGCCGATGATAGCGCGCATCTCTCCCGGCGCCAGCGCCAGCGACAACCCCCGCAGCGCGCGGTAGCCGTCGAACGTCACCTGCACGTTGTCGAGATAGAGCAGCGACGACGTGAGCTTGGCGTTTTCCTCACTCATGTCGCCGTCCCCGTCGCCACTTCGCTGCGCTTGCGCCGGAACCGGATGCGCGACAGCACGCCCATGATCCCGAGCGGAAAGAACAGCGTCACACACACAAACAGCAAGCCCAGCGCGAACAACCAATATTCGGGCAGCGCGCCGGTGAAATAGGTCTTGGCGAAATTGACCGCGATGGCCCCGATCGCCGCGCCGACCAGCGTGCCGCGACCGCCCACCGCCACCCAGATCGCCACTTCGATCGAATTTCCGGGCGCGAATTCCGAGGGGTTGATGATGCCCACCTGCGGCACATAAAGCGCGCCGCCGACCGCCGCCATGATCGCCGAAACGACGAAGGCGAACAATTTGATGTTCTCGACGCGATAGCCGAGAAAGCGCATCCGGCTCTCGGAATCGCGCACCGCGATGAGCGCCTTGCCGTACTTAGACCGCACGATCGCGCGCGAGATAAGATAGCTCGCAATCAGCGCCACCGCGCTGATCGAGAAGAGGCCGGCCTTCACCGCGTCCGATTGCAGCGAGAAGCCGAGGATGTCCTTGAAATCGGTGAGGCCGTTGTTGCCGCCGAAGCCGAAATCGTTGCGGAAAAACTCCTTGTAGAGCGCGAAGGTCATCGCCTGAGTGATGATCGACAGATAGACGCCAGTGACGCGCGAGCGGAAGGCGAACCAGCCGAACGCCAGCGCCAGAAGACCCGGCACAAGCACCATCATCAGCATCGCATAGGCGAACCAGTTGAAGCCCCACCACGCCACTGGCAGAGAATGCCAATTCAAGAACACCATGAAATCAGGCAGAACCGGATTGGCGTAGACGCCGCGCGTCCCGATCTGGCGCATCAGATACATACCCATCGCATAGCCGCCGAGCGCGAAGAACGCGCCGTGGCCGAGCGAAAGAATGCCGCAATAGCCCCAAACCAAATCGAGAGCCACAGCGAGGATCGCGTAGCAGAGATATTTGCCGAACAACTGCACCAGATAAGTTGGCACATGCAGCGCGGCGCCATCAGGCGTCCCCAGCGTGGCCAACGGCACGAGCACAGCCGCCAGCGCCATGACGGCGACGAAGATCCAGCCGGCGAAATCGAGTTGGCGGCTCATTGCTCCACCGCCCGGCCCTTCTGGGCGAACAGGCCGCGTGGCCGCTTCTGGATGAACAGGATGATAAAGACCAGCAAGACGATCTGCCCCTGCACAGCGCCGATGATCGGCTCCAGGATCTTGTTGGCCAGCCCCAGGGTCAGCGCGCCGAGCGCGGCGCCCCAGAGATTGCCGACGCCGCCGAACACAACGACCATGAAGCTGTCGATGATGTAGCCCTGCCCGAGGTTGGGCGAGACATTGTCGATCTGGCTCAGCGCCACGCCGGCGATGCCGGCGACGCCCGAGCCGAGCGCGAAAGCGAGCATATCGACGCGCGTCGTCGAAATGCCCATCGCTGCCGCCATGCGCCGGTTCTGCGTGACCGCCCGCATTTGAAGCCCGAACGAGGTCGCGCGCAGCACGAACAGCAACATCGCGAACACCGCGCCCGAGAGCAGGATGATCCAGAGCCGGTTCTGGGTGATTTCGAGGCCGCCGACATGGAACGCGCCCGAGAGGAACGGCGGCGAATAGACCTGCCGGTTGCTGGCGCCGAACACCGTTCGCACCACCTGTTGCAGGATCAGCGACACGCCCCAGGTCGCCAACAGCGTCTCCAGCGGCCGCGTGTAGAGATAGCGGATGACGGTGCGCTCCAGGACGACCCCTGCGGCCCCGGAGACCAGGAAGGCGACCGGCAGCGCCAGCACCACCGACCAATCCGCCATCGACGCCGGCACGAACATCTGCACGACATAAGTGGCGTAGGCGCCGAGCATCACCATCTCGCCATGCGCCATGTTGATGACGCCCATCACGCCGAAGGTGATGGCCAGGCCGATCGCGGCGAGCAACAGCACGGAGGCGGCGGAAAGCCCATACCATCCATTTTGCGCCAGCCCCCAAGCAAACAGCGAGCGGTCGATGGCGGCGATCGCCGATTTCGCGGCGCCGGCGATCGCGGGATCTTTGTATTTGACCGCGATGGCGTTGATGTCGTTCTTCGCCGCCTCGTCGCCGCGCTGGGCGAGCGCGGCGATGGCGCGGGTGGCGTCGGCGGCGCTGGCGTCCGGGGTGGAGGCGACGATCGCCGCGCGCGCTTGCTCCAACGCGAGCTTGGCGCTCTCATCCTTCTCCTTTGCCAGTTGCGCATCGACGACAGCGAGCGCTTTCGGATTGGGATTGTTGAAAAGATCCTGCGCGGCGTGGATGCGCTTCTGCGGATCGGCGGCGCCGACGCTCAATGCGCCGACCGCAGCCTCCAGGGCGTTGCGAACGCCGTTGTTGACACGCACCTTCTTCAGCCCATCGACGCCGTCCACCTTCGCGCCAGTCTTGGCGTCGAAGGCGTCGCCGGCGGGCGTCAGGTAGATGACGCGCTTGTTGAGCGGATCAATATAGAGCCGGCCGTCGCCGAGCGCGTCGAGGATCTCGGCGCCGCGCGGCGGCGAAGCCGCAGTTATATCGACGATCGCCTGTTCGGTCTGCGAGAATTGGTTGGCGAACAGTTTGGAGAACGCGTCATCCAAAGCGTCGGCGAAGGCCGCGCTCGGCAAGATGAAGCCGAATAGAGCGATCAAAACCGCCAGCGCACGCCGTGTTCTCAACAAAATCGAATTGTCCATGATGAGCGGCGCGCCCTGCGAGGGGAGCGCCGCGCGCTCCCTTGGGGTGGGCCCGGGCGGTCAACCCGCCCGGGTAGTTAGCCGTCAGCGCGTCAGCTGCCGCACTTGCCGCTCTTGACATTGAAGTTGCCGCAGCTCAGCGGCTTGCGCCAATCCGCGAACAGATCCTTCGAGCCCGGCAGATAAGGCGACCAGGCGTCGGCGACGATGGTGCCGGGCGTCTGCCAGACGACGTTGAACTGGCCGTTGCCCTGGATTTCGCCGATGTAGACGGGCTTGGTGATGTGATGGTTGCCCATCATCGTCGCATAGCCGCCGGTGAGGTTGGGCACCGAGACGCCGATCATCGCGTCGATCACCTTATCCTGGTTGATCGTGCCGGCCTTCTCGACCGCCTTCACCCACATGTTGAAGCCAATATAAGCGGCCTCCATCGGATCGTTGGTGGTGCGCTTGGGCTTCTTGGTGAAAGCGTGCCACTCGTCGATGAACTTCTTGTTGGCGGGCGCGTCGATCGATTCGAAATAGTTCCACGCCGCCAGATGGCCGACCAGCGGCTTGGTGTCGAGACCCGCCAGCTCCTCCTCGCCGACCGAGAAGGCGACGACCGGGATGTTGGTGGCCTTGATGCCCTGGTTGCCAAGCTCTTTGTAGAACGGCACATTGGCGTCGCCATTGATGGTGGAGACCACCGCCGTCTTCTTGCCGGCCGAGCCGAAAGCCTTGATTTTCGTCACTTCGGTCTGCCAGTCGGAGAAACCGAATGGCGTGTAATTGACCATGATGTCTTCGGGCGCGACGCCCTTGGCCTTCAGATAGGCTTCGAGGATCTTGTTGGTGGTGCGCGGGTACACATAATCGGTGCCTTCCAAAACCCAGCGCTTCACCGAGCCGCCATCGGCGCTCATGAGATAATCGACGGCCGGAATCGCCTGCTGGTTCGGGGCGGCGCCGGTGTAGAACACGTTGCGCTCGCTCTCCTCGCCCTCGTATTGCACGGGATAGAAAAGGATCGAGTCATATTCCTTGAAGACCGGCAGCACGGACTTGCGCGACACGGAAGTCCAGCAGCCGAACACAGCCGCGACCTTGTCCTTTACAATCAACTCCTTGGCCTTCTCGGCGAATAACGGCCAGTTGGAGGCGGGATCGACGACGACCGGCTCCAGCTTCTTGCCGAGCAGACCGCCCTTCTTGTTCTGCTGGTCGATCAGCATCAGCATGACGTCCTTCAGCGTCGTCTCGCTGATCGCCATCGTGCCCGACAGGGAATGAAGAATGCCAACCTTGATTGTGTCCTCGGCCCGCGCGGCCACCGTCGAAAGCGCCGCCGCGCCAAAGGCGAGCGCGCCTGCCGCGCCCAATACAAAACGCCTGGTAAATGACATAAGCGCACCCCGTTGCGGGCGGAAGCGATATCGCGTTCCCCCCTATGCGCGAACCTGGTCGCAAAGCGCGTGCCATCCAAACGGGGGCGGGTTCCCGTCGATTTTGCGCTAGTGCGCGATTTTCGATCAAATCTTAGGCGCCGGCGCTCACTTTGGCGCGCGTTTGGCCAAAATGCGCTGCAACGTGCGACGGTGCATGCTCAGTTGCCGGGCCGTCTCCGAGACGTTGCGCTCGCAAGTCTCATAGACGCGCTGGATGTGCTCCCAGCGCGCGCGGTCGGCCGACATCGGGTGTTCGACGCTTTCCGGCCGCTCGCCGCCGCCCTCGGTCGATAGCGCCGCGACCACTTCGTCGGCGTTGACGGGCTTGGCGAGATAATCGAAAGCGCCGAGCTTGACCGCCGTCACCGCCGTCGCGATCGCGCCATAGCCGGTCAGGATGACGGCGCGCGCCTCCGGCCGCTTGGCCTTCAGCGCGCGCATGAGGTCGAGGCCGCTGCCGTCGCCGAGCTTGAGGTCGAACACGGCAAAGGCGGGCGGCGCCTCTTCGAGCGCGGCAGCGCCCTCGGCGATGCTATTGGCGGTGCGCGGCGTAAAGCCGCGCGAGGCGAGCGCACGCGCCAGCCGGTCGCAGAACGGTTTGTCGTCGTCGACGATGAGAAGCGAACGGTCGGCTTCGGCGGGTTCATGCATGGCTTACAATGATGTAGTGGAAGCGTCGTCGCCCGCAAGCTTGAGTCGGCGCTGCGAACCGAAAAGCCGGCGCGGCCAGACGACGACCGCTTGGGCGCCCGTCTCCGGCGCGGCGAGATTGCCGATCTTCAGTTCCGCGCCGGTGCGCTCCAAAAGCGCTTTGGCGATGAACAGGCCCAGCCCGAGCCCGGTCTCGGCGTCGGCGCGGCGGGCGGCGCTGCGGTCCGAGATATAGGGCTCGCCCAGACGTTGCAGCACGGCGGCCGGAAAGCCCGGCCCGTCGTCGGTGATGGAGATTTCGAGTTTGTCCCGGCTCCACGTCGCCTCCAGGCGGACCTGCGCCTCGGCGAAGGCGACTGCGTTCTCTACGAGGTTGCGCAGGCCATAGATCAGCGCCGGGTTGCGCGCGCAAGACGGGTGCGGTTCGGGACCGTTGGCGCAGACTTCGATGTCGATGCCTTGCAGGCGGTGCGGGCCGGCCGCCTCTTCGAGCAAAGCGTCGAGATCGACCTCGCCGAAGGCTTCGCCATCGACGCGGTTGACGGTGGAGAGCTGGCCGAGAATGTTGCGGCAGCGTCCAAGCTCCTGGCGGGCAAGCGCCAGGTCCTCGCCGCAGAGCGCGGCGACCTCGGGTTGGTTGGAAAGCTCATGGACGACGACGGTCAGCGTCGCCAGCGGCGTGCCTAGTTCATGGGCGGCGGCCGCCGCCAGCCCGTCGAGCTGGGTCAGGTGTTGCGCGCGGGCCAGAATAAGCTCGGTCGCGGCAAGCGCCTCGGCGAGCTGGCGCGCCTCCTTGGCGACCTGTCCACCATAAAAAGCGACGAAAATGGCGCTGACGACAATCGCGACGAGTTCGCCAACGGTTTCGAACGCCGGCGGTCTGACGGGCGTTCCGTCGGCAAGCTCCAGCGGTATGCGCCAGAACGCCAGCACGCAGGCCCACAGAATGGCGAAGGCCAGGAGTTTGGCGGTCTCCAGCCATGTCTGCGACATCGCCGAAATCATCGTCGGCGCGATCAACAGCACCGCGAAGGGATTGGCGAGACCGCCAGTGAGGAACAGCATGACCCCGAGTTGGCCGATGTCGACGGCGAGTATCAGCGTCGTCGCGTTCTCTTCGAGCCGCTTGGCGGGGGAACAATAGAGCCGCAGCAGCGCATTGAAGGCGAGCAGCGCGCCTGCGCAAAGCACCGCGGGGCCGGTGGGAAAGTCGATATGCAGCACGAGCCGCGCCACCAGCAGCGCCGCGATCTGGCCGCCCACCGCGATCCAGCGCAGCCTGACCAGCGTGCCGACGCGAAGCCGGCGCGCCTCGTAGCCGAAATCCATCTCCGTCATGTCGGCCGCGCTTTCCGCCGCGTTCGCCGAGCTTTTCCCACGCCGGATAGCGAAGGCGCCGCCGATCCGCTCGACGAAAGGCCGTGGGGGCTGGCTGCTCATTCCTCCACCACCGCCTCGCCTTCGAACCAGGCGCGCCGACGTTCGAGTTCTCCCGCGAGGAAATCATAGACCGCGCGGACCCGCGGCGTGCGCAGGGCCCGTTCGTGCGTCATGAGCCAGAGGTCGCCGCCAATCTCCGGGTCGGGCTTGACGGCCCGGCGCAGTCCCGGCCTCGCCACGCCGAGATAGCACGGCAGAAGCGCCACGCCGAGGCCGCGCGTGGCCAGTTCCGCCATCAGCAGATCGCTGTTGGCGGTGACCGAACGCCGCCAACCCTCGACATGGCGGTCGCACCAGCGCCGCGCCTGCTGGGAACCGAAAGTGTCGGAGGGCGCAATCCAAGGCGCATCCGGGGCCGGTTCGCCCTGCGCCGTCATCAGCGCCGGGACGGCGTAAATCGCCCAGGGGAGCGGCGCGATTCGCGCGCCTGTTAGCCATTCCGGCGGCGGCTCTCTGAGGCCGCGCAGCGCAACGTCCGCCTCGCCGCGGTCGAGGTCGAGCACGGATTCCGTCAAGATGAGTTCGACATGCAGCTGTGGATGGGCGGCCGCGAGCGCCGCGCAGATCGGCGGCATGATGAGCGCGCCGAGCGAATTCAACGTCGTCAAACGCACCCGGCCCGACAGTTTGAGATCGTTGCGGCTGACGCGGCGCTCGAATTCAGCGATCGTGTCGCCCATCAGCGTCGCCAGCGCCACCATGTCCTCGCCCGCCGCCGTCGGGCGGTAGCCGGAGCGCTCGCGATCGAACAGCCGCTCACCGAGCCTGGCTTCCATCGCCGCCAACCTGCGAAACAGCGTCGAATGGTTGAGCCCCAGCAACTCCGCCGCACCGCTCAGCGATTGCGCCTCGGCGATCGCTCTGACGATGCGGAACTCGTCCCAGTTGAGCGGCTCGGTCATCTCGCTCATGCGGTTTGTCGAGGGCGCGGCGCGGCGGCCCGGCGCAACCGGTCGTTGATCGCGGCGCCGAGCCCGGATTCGGGAATCGGCGCAACGAAGATCGTTAGCGCGCCGGTCGCGTCGAGCGTGCGTAAACCGGCGAAGAGATTGGCGGCGGCCTGCCTCAGATCGCCGGCTGGAGAAAGGTCGAGCCGGGGTCCGGGGCCCTGGCTGAGCCGACCGGCGAAATCC